>JAENWY010000074.1 GCA_016649775.1 Spirochaetaceae bacterium | reverse complement strand
GAATTAGAGAGATTGGGATTTTATTAGTGCTAAAAGTGGCATTAATGGAAATACTAATTTCTAAAAAGATAGAGTGAAGAGCCGTATATTGGAAAACCGCAAATGAGTCTAGATACACTAGATATATCTGCTAATGAATTATATTTGACCGAAAAAAAAATATAAAATGTAAAATTTTTAATAAAAATTAAAAAAGGGCACTACAAAAACAGTTTACTTTTGTAATAACCCAAATTATTATTATATTAAATAAATCCCTTTTTGCAAAGTGTTGATACTCAAATAGAGAGACTTAACATTTACGTGTAATACGTATATCCCAATTGATATTAAATATTAGCATTCAAAAAGGCTTTTAAATAGCAGTCTTAGGTTAATTAGAAATTAATGGTACGATTTTTCAAATTGGAATTTACTCCTTTTTAGTTTACCTGTTAATCTATAATAGGGATATAAATTTTATTAAACTTAACCTTTGAAAACTCAATTCTTTTATGGTTTAGTTAATTATATTTGAATTAAGCTTTAAAATAAGGGTTTGTGTCAAAATTCCTCATCAATGTACAAAAATGGATTTTATTAAATTAAAATTTAGTAAGAATTTCCACTAATATTATCAATATATTCACTAGCTGAATGGGCTGCAATTGCACCATCACTTGCTGCCGTAATTACTTGTCTAAAAGGTGTGTCTCTTACATCACCAATTGCATAAAATCCTGGAATAGAAGTTTCCATATTTTGGTTAGTGTTTACATATCCATAATTATCTAAAAGCTCTTTAGGTAGTAATTGAGTTTGTGGAAGCATGCCTGCAAATATAAATACTGCTTTTGTTTTATGAGTTGTTTTTTCGCCTGTATTAACATCTTCAAGTACTATTGCAGATACTTTATTATCTTCACCAAGAATTTCTATTGGTTTAACTTCCATAATTGTTTTAATTGAAGATTTTTCAATTAAATCAATTAGATTCTGTTGCGCCCTGAATCTATTTCTTCTATGAACTATTGTTACATCATCTGATAATTTATTTAAAAATAGGGCATCAGTTAAAGCTGTATCCCCACCACCTACAATAAAAATTGTTTGGTTTTTAAAGAATGCACCATCACAAGTTCCACAGTATGAGACACCACGGCCATTTAACTCTTCTTCACCGGGAATGTCGATATGTCTATGTTTTGCACCGGTAGCCCAAATTAAAGTTTTAGCTTCTACTTCATCTTCATTCAATTTAACAAAAAAAGTATCATTTTTCTTTTCAAATGAAACAAATTCATCATATACAATTTTTGTACCAAATTTTTCTGCTTGTTTTTGAAGCATTTCAGCAATTTCAAATCCACTAATTGGTTTATCAATACCTGGATAATTTTCAATTGAATCAATGTAAGCTAATTGGCCTCCTATCATTAAAGCTTCTACAATTACTACATCTCTACCAGCCCTTGCTCCGTATTGACCAGCCGATAAACCTGCAGCTCCACCACCAATTATTAAAATATCAGTCTTAATCATTATTATATCCTTTTATATATTTTTATTTTTTTGTTTTAGCGTATTACCTTATATAATATAACTAAAGTTTATCAAAAAATAAAGTTACTTAGTCACACTTATAAAATATACGTTAATAATTAGTACTAAATATTAAATTATATATAATTATAATATACTTATAATTGCTTATACGTTAATAAATTAAAAAAGGATTAAAACTAATAGTATAGTTTAATCCTATTCTAATATTTAAACAAATAAAACAAAATTACTTATAATAATTTTATGTTAATTTGTTCATTTCTTTGATTTTATTTTCTAGAGAAACTTCGGCATCACTTTTTCGTATGTAAGTTGGTCCAAATCCTAATTCAGATGCACCATTTAAATTAAATTCATTTTCACCTAAAGATGCAAGTGTTATTGCAAAATCATGAGTCCCATTATCAATAAAACACTTAATATTTGGATAAGTTTCTAACAAACCTTTTGCAAGTAATTGATTATAAAAAGTTTGTGCATCAGGTCCTGTAAATAATACTCTTTCTTCACCAGTTAATAGTTCAATAAATTCTTCTTCGTTAGTATCAATATCTTTAGTTATTCTTTGTCCATCTTTAAACAAAGCAGTGTAGAATCTTCTTTTTTTTGCATCAATTACAGGTACAACAGTTCCATCAAAATATGAAACTTGGGAAGCTAAAACAAGATTAGTATCTACTGCAACTAACGGAGTATTTGTTCCAACACTAATACCTTTTAATGCACTCATTCCTATTCTTAGTCCAGTAAATGAACCGGGCCCTTTGGGACAAACTAGTAAATCATAGTCTTTTAGTGTTAAACCCATTTCTTCAGTAAGTTTAATAATTTTTGGAATTAAATTTTCACTATGTTCAATTTTCCCTATATGGTGAAATGATGTTTGCTTTTTATCATTGATAATAGCTATGTTCATAGCTTGAGTACTTGTATCTACAGCTAATATTTTCATAAATCCCTTCTTAATCTTCAAGACCTTTTACGTTAATAATTCTGTCTTGATTCTCTTCAATTGTTAAATCAATGTAAATAGTATCTTCAGGAAGCATTTCATCAATTTTTTCTGACCATTCAATTAATGTAATACCATCGCCATACAGCATTTCTTCGCCACCCATCAATTCAAATTCATCACAACCAGAAATACGATATAAATCCATGTGATAAAGTGATTTATCACCTTCGTATTCTTGAAGAATTGTGAAAGTAGGTGAAACAATAGCTTCATTAATATTTAAATATTCGGCAATACCTTTTGCAATTATTGTCTTACCAGATCCAAGACTACCTCTTAGGGATATTACTGAACCTGATTTAAGCTTAGGACCAAGTTCTTTTCCAAAATTCAGTGTTTCTTGGGTACTATGACTAATAAATTCCATTCTAATTATCATCTCCAATTATAATTGATTCATCTTCCATATTTCTTGGTGCATGATGAGATTGACCACTTATTTCCTCATATTGAGTAATGTCTGCGACAGATTCTTCAATAATTGGCTCTTCTAAAATTTCTCCTGTAGCATTGCAATAAGCATTAGATAAGTGAATAACAAGTGGATCTTGTTCATCAAGAGCTCTTGCTTTTTCTAATAGATATCTTGCTTTATCATAATCTTTTTCTTCTATTTTAAGAAATGCTAAATTAGTTAGAATTTTAAGATTTTCTGGTTCAAGATCAAGTGCACTGTCTAAATAATAAATTGATAATTCTTTATGTCCTTCTTCAAGAGCACAAATAGATAGTTCATTGTAAATTTCGCTATTGCTTTCGCCTAGTTTAATGCATTCTAAGAAAGAATCTTTAGCTTCTTCAAATTTTAATTTACGACGAAGTGCCCAACCTTTTAAAAAGTGTGCATTCCATATATCATTATTATTTGCTAAATATTTATTAAGTAATTCAATAGCTTTATCTTCATTGCATAATTGAATTTCATCATATGCTTGAAGCAATGAAGCGTCATTTGTAAGTTTATTGTTGATATCTTTTAAAACATTACCAATTCTTTCACGTCTTTTGTCTTCTTCAGATGCATTTTCCATAAATTTTTCAAAAAAGTCTCTTGCACTATCGATGTTGTTTTGGTAAATGTGAAAATAACCAATTTCACATAATAAATCAGGATCATTTAGATTTTTTTCTAGACCTTCTATTAATGTATCAATTGTCTTTTGTTGAAAATAATCATATAGAGCATCTTTACCTTCTTTATCTTCAGCTAAAGTTGCTCTCTTTGCATAATGAGTAGCAAGATTGATGAAAGAGGCGCTTTGAGGAATAAGATGATTAACTGCCAAAAATAGTTCTTCACTAAATTCATAGTCTTCTTTTTTCTCTTTAGCAATAGCCGCTATATTTAATTGTGAGACCGCTTCTGGCTGAGAGTAAAGAACAAAATTCCTATAATATTCAAAATGTTCATGCTCAGGATTCCAAGCAATAATCTTTAACATTCCAGCAATTAGTCTTTCAATGCTAACATCTTCAGCTTCCATTCGATTATGATTTTCAGGCAATTGTAATGGGATAGGAATAGTTGGATCTACTTTAAAATCTCCAATAGTTTGTTCTAGTTCTTTAGGTAGGTTAATAAAAACAATACCTTCAGTTTTGTTAGATAAATTCACTTTTATTTCCTTAGATATGTATAAAAAAAGTGATGCGAATATTAGACTGCTCTTGAACCTATGGGTTCAAGGGGGTTACCAGTTGGCCTCAAATTCTGTTCCCGTTAAGCCTCATAGAGGAGGATCAATGCAAAGAAGCTATGCCGTAACCCAATTGTAAAAGTTGAGCCAAGAGACACGTGTCTGTTATTCACATCACAATATAATTTCAATTAACATTAATATCTATAAATATATTATAGTAACTAATGATAAAGATAAAGGGTGTTTTTTTAAAAATATTTTATATCAACTTTTATCTTATAAAGCGAGAATATATAAAAGAGTAATATAAATCAAGTATATTTATAAAAAAAGACGAGCAGGTTGCTCGTCTTATAAATATACTTGAATAAATTTATGTTAAAATATCTAACTCTTCTAAATCATCTTAAAGATTATCTAATTCAGAAAGATCATCGCCCATTAAAGCATCTCCAGATGTGAATGCATCATCTGCTTCAAGTTCAGTATTCTGAGCTTGAAGTAATTCAATGTCATCAAGTCCTTCAATTGCCTCAAGAGTTTCCATAGCTTTGTTAATACTTTCTTCAAAAAGTTTAGAATTATCTTTGTAATCATCAGCATAAGATTGTAGTTCAATAACACGGTTATTTGAAAAGGTATAATCCATTTTCAATTTAACATGCTCTGATTTTAATTCATCTAATTCATTAGTTATTATTTCCATATTTGAAGTTAAAGCTGAAATTTGATTCTTCAACCCTTCAATATTAGAATTTAAATAAGAATTATCAGTCTCTAAATCTTTGTTATTACTTCTTAAAAAATTAATAAGAGTAACAGCTTTTTTTGTTCTTAACTCTAAAAGATCAATTTTATCTTTAATTTCTGATGCCATAAAATTACTCCTTAAAAAACAATTTATTCTATATCAATATATACTTATTAAGCTAAAACGTTTTTAATTTGGTCAACTAAAGCTTTGAATGTTGTTTTGTCTTCAATAGCCATGTTTGATAAAGCTTTACGGTTTAATGAGATGTTTGCTAAATCTAAACCATGTATGAATTGAGAGTAAGTTAAACCTTCAGCTCTTACGGCAGCATTAATTCTAGCGATCCATAATTTACGGAAATCTCTTTTTTTCTCTTTACGACCGCGATATGCATACTGGCCAGCTTTTGCAACTGCATCTTTTGCTACACGGTTATTACTGTGACGACGACCATAGTAACCTTTGGCCTGTTTTAAAATCTTCTTTCTTCTATCTTTACGTTTTGTACCGTCAACTGCTCTTGGCATTTTTAATTTCTCCTATTAGGTGTATGGAAGTTCTTTTCTAATTTTCTTAGCTTCGCATTCGGCTAGAATTCCAGGGTGACGTAAGTTTTTTTTACGTTTTTTGGATTTCTTAGTTAAAATATGGCGAAGTCCTTGTTTTTTATAACGAACTTTACCAGTACCGGTAACAGAGAAACGTTTTGCAACGGATTTTCTTGTTTTCATCTTTGGCATTTGCATTACCTCTTATATTAATTTTGTGCGTCGTCAGGGAACAAGACCCCCGAAAACAGCTATATTAAAAACATTCTTCGAATGTTAATTAATTCTTTTTGTTAACCTTTTTAGGACTAATAATCATACTCATCATTTTGCCTTCCATAATAGGACGACGATCAATAACAAATTGAACTCCATTTTCTGATAATTCGTTCAAGATTTTATCTAAAACAACTTTACCAAGTTCAGTGTGAGCTAACTCACGACCTCTAAAACGAATCCCAACTTTAACCTTATTGCCTTCACCTAAAAATTCAGCAATAAATTTACTCTTAGTAACCAAGTCATTTCTTTCAATCTTTGGTTGCATTCGAATTTCTTTTACTTTAATTATTGTTTGGTTCTTTTTAGCTTCACGAATACGTTTTTCTTGTTCGTATCTGTATTTACCGAAATCCAGTATCTTGCATACGGGTGGTTTTGCATTAGGGGATACCTCTACTAAGTCTAAGCCCTCTGCGTCTGCTAGGTTAACTGCATCATAAATACTCATTACACCTTTCTGTTCACCAGATGCATCAATTACAAAAACTTCTTTTGCGCGAATCTGTTTGTTGATTCGTAAATCTTTTATAGCCATCGAACTCCTTGAGTTTTATTTTTTATTAAACTCATTAAAACATACAATATTTTGCCATTAATTCTGACATCCGTTTTAATATAGCATTAATGTATAATTGAGTCAAAGCATTAATACCTTTTTTTTACAACTTCTTTACTTAATTAAAAAAACCACCCAACTAAAATATTGAGTGGTCTCTAATTAAATCAAATTATTAAGCGTGGTTAGCACTACCTAAAACATTAATGTTTTTTTCCATGTACATTTCTTTTAGAGCAGCACGAGCTGGTCCTAAATATTTTCTAGGATCAAATTCACCAGGTTTTTCGTTGAATACACGACGAACTGTAGCTGTCATAGCTAGACGAGCATCACTATCAATGTTGATTTTACAAACAGCACTTTTAGCAGCTTTTCTTAGTTGTTCTTCAGGAATACCAACACTGTTTTCTAGGTGTCCACCGTTATCATTAATCATTTTAACAAATACTTGTGGAACTGATGATGAACCGTGAAGTACGATAGGGAAACCTGGAAGTTGTTTTTCAATTTCTTCAAGAATATCAAAACGTAATGGAGGTGGAATTAAAACACCATCAGCATTTCTTGTGCATTGTTCTGGTTTGAATTTATTTGCACCATGAGAAGTACCAATTGAAATAGCTAATGAATCAACGCCAGTTTTGCTAACGAAGTCAATAACTTCTTCGGGTTGAGTGTATGTTGAATGTTCAGCAACAACATCGTCTTCAATACCTGCTAATACACCTAATTCACCTTCAACTGTTACATCGAATTTGTGAGCATATTCTACTACTTGTTTTGTTAAAGCAACATTTTCTTCATATGGAAAATGTGAACCATCAATCATTACTGATGAAAAACCATTATCAATACAATCTTTTGCTGTTTTGAAAGAATCACCATGATCTAAGTGTAATACTACAGGGATATCACATCCTAGTTCATGAGCATATTCAGTTGCACCACGTGCCATATTTTTTAAAATATTGATGTTTGCGTAATCGCGAGCACCTTTTGATACCTGTAAAATAACAGGTGATTTTGTTTCTACACAAGCCATGATAATAGCTTGTAGTTGTTCCATGTTATTGAAGTTGTAAGCTGGAATTGCGTATCCACCTGTTACAGCTTTAGAGAACATTTCTCTTGAGTTAACTAGACCTAAGTCTTTATAATTAGTCATATTTGCACCTCGAATTATGATTTTTAGTTCTATAAATAAAGTATCTATTTGTTTCCTTTACGTCAACAACTTTGTTATATATATTGACCAATGTGTAAATCAAATGTACTGTTTTTGCATGAGAAAAAAGAAATTAAATAAAAAATTATTGATTTTGTTGTTTTTTGTTGCAATTATATTGGGTTTATATTTTTTTGTACACTTGTTACCTAAAGTAATTATTATTACAGATACTCAGTATTATGTGAATATGATTGAAAACCAAAAGACTAAATTAAAATTTGAAGCTTTTAAAAATGGAAGGTTTTTGGAAATAAAAGAAGTTTCATTAATAAATGATTCTTTAATACCTATAATAGATAATAAAACTTCTACATTAATACTTTCTCCATTAGTCTCTTATAACTATAAAAATGTTAAAGAAAAAGTTGATAACCCTTATGTTTCTATTGGTGTAATGGTTCAAGATAATAATTCTAAAGTAGCAATTATTGATAAAAGTTATAATGGTTGGATTGATTTAGCTCATAAATTAAAAGAATCTAATAATCCTATATATCTTATAAGTGACTCTTCTTGGCCCTTTAGTGATGAACGTGCTACGGCTTTTATTAATGAATTTGGAACAAATGGGTTAACTCATATTGAACTTGATGGAAGTGAATTGAAACAATATTCATTGACACTAATTGATAAGATTAAGAAAGAGGGTATACATGAAGTTGTGTTTACAGGTTCTTCTTTAATATCATATTTTATGGATGAAGATGATACATTAAATTATTGTGTACCATCTTCGTTATATTCCTCTGTAAATTATGCTCAACTTGATAAAGTAGTGTATGATGATTTAACACCAATATTTGATTCTTTAAATACTGATAAAAATACTATTATTATTTCTCAAGGCGTTTGGGATTTCCAAGAAGGTTTAAAAAATTCATTGAAACAGCTTTTGAAATCAATTCAATCGAACATTTATTAATTTCACTAGCTTTCAAATATACTAGAGGAATCAGAGATGGGCTATTGTGTTTACCTCTATAAGGTTCAGGTGGAAGATAAGGGGAATCTGTTTCTAACAAAAGTCGATTAAGAGGCACAATTGCTAAAGTATCACGGAGCTCTTGGTTTTTATTATAAGTTATTGTTCCTGCAAATGATATTAGTAGACCTTTTTCAAGAGCAACTTTAGCAAGTTCAATATTACTAGAGAAGCAATGGAATATACCTCCCTTTTTTATTTCTCGATTTTTAAGAATATCAATCATTTGGGAATCTGCATCTCTACTATGAATAATAATTGGAAGATCTAACTCCTCTGCTAAATCCAATTGAGTATTGAATAATTCTTCTTGCAATTTAACTGTGCCATAATGCCAATAATTATCTAATCCTATTTCTCCAATGGCTGATACAGGATATTTATTAATATTGTTTCGGAGTATTGTATTTTGTTCTTGAATACTTTCTTCTCTATCGGTAGCCCATGGACCAATACCTGCGGAAAGATGAATATTAGTATATTTTTCTAAGGCTCTATATCTTAGCTCTAAATCATCACAATTAGTTCCGATATCCATTCCTTGGAAGTTACAAGAATTTAAAAGATTCTCTATGGATTTTTTTTCTAACCACTCTTCACTAGTTTGTTCTTCTATATTTTTTTTGCTTATTTGTATCATTGAAGAATAATGAAAATGGGTATCAGTATATAATAGATTATTAACTGTTGAGTTTTCTAAAATCTGTAATCTTTTTTCTTTTGTATATTTTTTTGACATATGAATCTCTTTGTTATATTTTTTGAGATATAATAGTTTTTTAATAAGAAAAAGTAAATGAATTATTTGATTCTGAAAAAAGCAATTTCAAAGAAGAAGAGATGTTTATATATGGAAAGAATCAG
>JAENWY010000248.1 GCA_016649775.1 Spirochaetaceae bacterium | reverse complement strand
CATGTAAAATTATTGCGATAAAGAGAACTCTAAACACACACCAAATAGCGATCATTACTATCATGGGTACTATTTTGATTTACCAGCCCCTCTGAATAATCCTGCCATCACCTGTGATAATGCTAAAAGAAGTAAGAATGGCAAGGAAATATAGGTTCTAGTAATTCCTATTGCTATAACATCAGGAGCTTTACTAAATAATAATAATAACTGTGGCATGAATAAATAGAGCAGTCAGGCTACGGTTTCTGAAACAACCATTGCAACAATAAAACTAAATTTAGCCCCTTGTCTAACTCTATTATATTCGCCAGCACCCAAGTTTTGACTTGTGAATGTTGTGATAGACATTGCAAAACCTTTTAGTGGGATTATGGCAAATGCTTGAATTCTAGCATAGGCACTATTACCTGCCATTGCAATATCTCCAAATGAGTTAATGTTTGATTGAATAAGTACATTTGAGAGAGATACTACAGAATTCTGTAGACCTGAGGGAATACCAATTTTAAGAATCTGTTTTAACATGAGCTTATCAAAGGCTATATCTTTAAAACTAACTTTAAAAATTTCATTTGTTCTAATTAAAATTCTATATGCTAATATTGCACTAACACTTTGACCTATGATTGTAGCACTGGCAATTTTAGCTATCCGAAATTTAAAATAAATTACAAATATAAGATCTAAAACGATATTAATTAAGGATGATATAATTAGAAAATACAAAGGGTGTCTACTATCTCCTATAGCTCTTAATATTCCAGCAGCACTGTTATACATGATAAGAGAACCTATTCCTAAGAAATATATAGGTAGTTGCTCCTTCTGCTATGCTATCAGGAGTAGATATATAACCAACTAATGTTCTAAAAATAGCCCTGAGACTTTTTTTGTTTATTCCTGTAATAGTCGATATAGTAATATTTGTCGCTATAATACATATGCCAAGGGATGTTAATAGGTGACTATCTCCTTTTATAATTAATGGAATAAAAACAAAGAAGATTAAAGCAACTGTAATGATTAAACTAATAAGAGATTTAAGTCCTTGCGTTCTTACTATGATGACATTTAATGCTATAAATGATATTAATCAAAAAAATAGTATTGTAGATTCCTCTTGGCCATAAATTATTAAGTTTGTAATTTAACCTTGTTCTGAAATATCAGTTTGTATTTGGTTTTGTATTTTATAGGTTTCACCTTTATGAGAGCCTGAAGTAATTTCAAGTAGAAGATGTTGAACTCTAAAAAGAGATTCAATTGGAGTATTATTTCATATTTCTTTAGTGTTATCTAGATTATATCAATGACTTTTACTCTTTCACTGGTTTGAGCTGTATTCCTTGCTTCTTAATAATATTTTGATAGATTCGAAGTATCATCGTTAGACGCAAATAAAGAAGTAATTGGTAATAATAGGGTGAATAAGCCTAATAATAAACGTTTCATAAAGTATTCCTATATAATAGATAATGGGTACTAAAAAGTACCCATTATCTATTATATATTCTTAATAATTATTAAAACTATTTTACAGTTGTAATATTATCAACGTCCATTGGTGTAATTGTACCCTTGGCTTTGATTTCATCAACAATTATTGATCTAATATCAACATATGTTTCAACAACATCTGTTGCATTAGAGAAGTCATATTTATCACCACCAGTGAACATGAAATCACTAATAGTAACTGTGTATAATTGATCATCAACAATAGGTGTTCCATCGTTTAATGTGATAGAAACTATTCTGTGTTCAAATTCTTTAGAAGGATCATAAACTACTTTTACACCATAGAATTCACCATCGGTGATTTCTGAGTTTTCAATACCATGATCAATTGCAGCTTTTAGATCTTTACCTGGAAGTTTTAATGTTATAGGATAACCATCAAAAGGCATGATTTCATATGCATCACCCATTGTAATAGTACCAGCGGATAAAGTTCTTCTTAAACTACCACCATTAAAGATAGCAACTTGAGTTCCAAATCTGTCTACTAACAATTTTGTGAACCAGTATCCTAATTTAGAAACATTATTACTTGATCTATCATGAGTGAAATCTGCAGTTGCAGTTCCTAAAAATTCTTTAGTAATTGAATTTGTTTGTTCTTCATACATTGCTAAATCAGCAGCACCTTTGGCGTCAGGAATAATGTTACTTTTTATTTCGAAAACTGGATCAACTTCTGTTTTAATGTTAGCTAGGCTACCATCATCATTGAAGTTTAGAGTCATTTTACCGAGAGATCTACCATATTTATAAGCTTGGATAATTGGCATACCATTAACTACTCCACTTACAGTGGAATGACTATGAGCACTTAAGATAGCATCTAGGCCATCAACAGTTGTTAATTTAACAGCATTGCCTGTAATTGCCATTGTATCATAATCTTGATATGAATCAATGTGAGTTAAAGCTATGATTGCATCAGGAGTTCCTTCAGGAGCTTTGCCAGATTTCAAATAGTTAACCCATTTTTGAGCTGCAGCAACAGGCTCTGTGAATGTAATGTTTGCAACATTTTTAGCATCTACTAAAGTAGCTGTGTCAGGATGAGCTAGACCAATAAAGGCAATTTTGTATTTACCAATGTTAACAAAACCATAAGGTTTTACATAAGGGATAGGCTCACCTGTAGCTTTATCAACAATATTAGCAGCTAGGAAAGTGAAACCACCATCTTCTTGCCAAGTTACTAAGTGTTTTACGCCCCAGTCAAATTCATGATTACCAACAGCACAATAAGGAACTTCTAAGCTTTTAAACATAGCTGATACCGGAGCACCATAAGTTAAGTTAGAAATTGCAGTACCTTGATAGTTATCCCCACCAGAAATAACAAAAGTATTTGGTAATGTTTCTTTAGCATTATTTGCATAGCCTATCATTTTTGCCATACCAATGTTTTTACCCCATTCACTAACATCTTCAGCAACGTTACCGTGGAAGTCATTGAAGTAAATAATATTTACTTGATTAGCTTGAGAACTAGTATCTAAAGTTACTTCAGATACTCCAACCTGTGAATCTACTTGACTCATTTCTGGAGCTTTAGTTTTGCAACTTACTAAAGCTAGAGACAATAAAATTGTCATTAAAATAATTGATCGATTAATTTTTTTCATAAAAATCTCTCCTCCATATGCTCTTAGTATACTAGTTATTATTTAAAAGTCCATAAATAATTGGAAAAT
>JAENWY010000240.1 GCA_016649775.1 Spirochaetaceae bacterium | reverse complement strand
CTATTAATATTATTGCAGTATCTGATGGATCTTCTATTCAAGATTTAGATAAAACAAGTGATAAAACAATTTCAATGCCTAAATTAGTAGAGACTCCGTCTGTTCTAGTTATGGATCCAATCGAATATGAAGCACAAAGACAAGCACTTAGGGATAAAGCTATTGAAGATATTTTAACATTCATAAAATAATATATCTAATAACTATATAAAAAAGGAGCACTTAGGTACTCCTTTTCTTTCTCTATTACATATTAGTAAGTGTCTGGGTATTCTCTTTTCTCTCCATCAAGAGTTTCAATAATCCATTTTTTACCAATGTGTTCTTTTACATAACAATCTGTTAAAGGTACTTTACCACCACCCTGAGGTAAATCCATAACAAACGCTGGCATTGCAAGACCTGATACTCTCTTTCTAAGCTCTTTCTCAATTTTAATAGTATCACCTAGGTTGACTCTTAAATGAGATGTACCTGATACAAGATCGCCTTGGAATACATAATAAGGTTTAATTCTATTAAAAAGTAATTTATTAGCAAGTTCTTCTTGAATATCAACACTGTCATTAACGCCTTTAAGCATTACTGTTTGGTTCATTGCAGGGATACCCATATTTATGAATTTACTAATAGCTTCAATTGATTCTTTACATAATTCTCTCGGATGATTTATTTGTGTTAATAAATAGAAGGGAGCACTATTATATTTCATAAATATTGATAGTAGTTCTTCCTCTATTCTCTCCGGTGCTGTTATAACCATTCTTGTGCAGATTCTTATAATAAGGGAAGGGGCTTTCTCTCTAAATGTTTTAATCATAAAATCTAATTGAGAATTTGAAAGAGTTAGTAAATCGCCACCGGTCAATAGTATTTCAGTAACTTCTTTGTGGTTTCCTACATATTCTGCTGCTTCGCGTATTTCATCTTTTTTAGCAGGTCCTACCATATTTCCAGTAAATCTTCTTCTAAAGCAGTGACGACAATACATTGGGCAAATATCAGTTGTAAGGAATGCTACACGGCTTTTATATCTGTGAACTAATCTACTTGTAATACTATGGTCAACTTCAGCTAAAGGATCTATGTATTCCATTGCCTCTTCTACTTCTTCATTAACTGTAGGAAATACTTGTTTTCTTAAAGGATCACCAGAATCGTTTTCATCAATTAATGATAAGAAGTGTGATGTAATTGATACAGGAAGACTATTATTACCACCTGAATAAGCTTCTTCTTCTTTAGTAAGTTTAAATGATTTTTTTAGTTGTTCAAAACTAGTAATTTTTACGTTCATAGGAATATTTTTACTTCAATATTAAAATTTAGTCTATCATTTATATTTTTTTAATACTTTTTTTATAAAAACATGGTAAAATAGGGAAATATTAGAAATACGAGGTTTTATATGGCAGATAACAAAAAGAAGGGATTGCAAGGTTATTATTTAACTACTTTCTTAATTGGCTTAGGCTTTTTTACAATGGGATTGATGGATCCTCTTTATGACACTTATATACCGATTTTCTTATCTCGGTACATTGATTCTAATGGAATCATTGGTTCTATAATGACTCTCGATAATATAGTTGCAATTCTATTAATTCCGGTCTTTAGTGCTATCAGTGATAGAACTAGAACAAGAATAGGAAGAAGAATGCCATTTATTATCATTCTACTTCCTTTGACTGCTATTTGTTTCGGTTTAATACCATTTGCCGCTATATATGCACTCTGGGCACTAATTGTACTAGTATTCTTACTTAACTTCTTTAAACAAGGTGTAAGAGGCCCTATTGTAGCTCTCATGCCTGATATGATTCCGGGTGAACTAAGATCTGAGGCAAACGGTGTTATTAATACTATGGGTGGTATAGCAACTATTGTTGGTACAATCGGTCTTGCTCGTTTTATGGATGTTAAGATTAATTTTAGAGGAGTTCCAACTGACAATATTCTAGCTTTTCCTCTAGCAAGTATTTTAGTAATAGTAGCAGTTATTCTATTATTCACCTTTGTTAAAGAAAAGAACGGAAGTTATAGTGAAGAAGAGAAAGAAGAAAAAGCACCATTTATAAAATCTGTTAAAGTAATTTTTGCTGAAAAAGATAAGAGTGCTTTATATATTCTATTATCTCTATTATTCTGGTTTATAGCCTATCAAGGAGTACTTCCTTTTGTAGGTAAATATAGTGTTGAAGTATTGCATACTTCCTCAGGAACAGCGGCTTTAGCAGCCGGAATGGTTGGTATTGCTTATGCAATATTTGCTATTCCTTCTGGTAAGCTTGCACACAAACACGGAAGAAAGAAAACAATTAGAGGTGCACTTTTAGGTCTGGTTGTAGTTTTATCTCTTATTTATGTTCATAGCATTGTAACAGTTAACTGGAGTAGTACTTCACGCCAATATTCATTCTGGGCTTTACTATTCTTGTTTGGAATATTTTGGGTATCTGTTGTTACAAATAGTTTTCCAATGTTATGGCAAATGGCTGATTATAAAACAATGGGTATTTATACCGGTCTTTACTATTTCTTTAGCCAACTAGCTTCAATAATATCACCACCTATAACAGGAACCTTTATTGATTTCTTTGGATTTCCTTCCTTGTTCATTTTTGCAGCTGTGAATATGGCTATCGCTTTCTTCTTAATGAAAAAAGTCGATCGTGGAGAACCTGAAGATGATCCAATAAATTTAGATATAATTAAATAAAATAATTTAAGTTTTAAATAAACATATGAGCTATTATTTAGCAATGCTCACAACTTAAGGAATAAATGGTAAGTCTTTTATGTAATAACCAATTATTCATTGCTTTAATGTAGGATATCTATCCTCAGAAACACGCGTAATGATCTTAAGTTGTGAACATTGATTATTTAGTATTATTATACTTATATAATAGCTCAATTTTGTTTGCTTAATAATTTTGTTGTTGTGTGTTTAATTATTCTATTTTCACTTAAATAACTTTTATTGATTATTTATTGATATAGTTGTAATTTATAATAAATAACATATGACAATTACTAAGTTGGTCGGTTATAATAATAAAACAGTTAAAGTAGAGGCTTTTAATGAAAAATAGAAATTATACTGGCTTTTTGTGGCATGCAATATTTTTGTCATTGACGATGACTTTCACTGATGTTAATACTATTATTCCTGCCCTTATTTTAAGTGTTGGTGGGGGAGCTATTCATGTAGGAATTGTATCAGCAATAGTAATTGGTCTGCCAGTGGTAACAAAATTATTTTTTTCAAGTTTTCTATCTTCAAGAAAAAGAAAAAAACCATATCTTCTTCTTGGAATAGATATGAGAGTTTTAGCACTAAT
>JAENWY010000332.1 GCA_016649775.1 Spirochaetaceae bacterium | reverse complement strand
GGTGAGTATTTGATGAATGCTCAAGGAGAAGATGTTGTTGCTGGTATTAGAACTCCACAACCAATTGAAACTCTTAATAAAGTTAATCCTAAAGTTTACAATCAACTCGTAGATATCAGAGGAATTTTAGAAAAACATTATCATGATATGCAAGATTTAGAGTTTACTATTCAGGAAGGTAAACTATATATTCTTCAAACTAGGAATGGTAAAAGAACAATTTTCTCATGGTTGCGTTCTCAAGTAGAAATGGTTGAAGAAGGTCTAATTGATAAAAAATTAGCAGTATCAAGAGTTCCTTCCTCTGAATTTAATAAATTATTTGCTCCTATTTTAGATAATAAGGTTATCAAAGAAAAAGAAATTAAAGAAATTGCTCACGGTTTAAATGCTTCTCCAGGTGGTGCTACAGGTGCTATCTATTTTACAGCTTTAAGAGCTGAAGAAGTTGCTAAAACAGGACGTGGTGTAATTCTTGTTAGAACGGAAACTTCTCCTGAAGATATCAAGGGTATGGCTGTTTCTAAAGGTGTAGTTACTTGCCGTGGTGGTATGACCTCTCATGCTGCAGTAGTTGCTCGTGGAATGGGTTGTCCTTGTGTGTCAGGTGTTAGTGCAATAAGAGTTAATGAACCAAAGAAATATATGGAAGTTGGTGGAAAGAAATATAATGAAGGTGACTTCATTTCAATTGATGGATTTACCGGTTCTGTATATGGTGTTGAAATCGATGTTAAGCAAAGTGAAATAGTTCAAGTTCTTAACGGAGAGATGAATGAAAAAGAATCAGAATTGTTTGGTTATTATAAAAAATTCATGGCTTATGTTGAAAATTTCAGAAAATTAGGTGTTAGAACTAATGCTGATACTCCAGTTGATGTTAAAATGGCTGTTCAATTTGGTGCAGAAGGTATTGGTCTATGTAGAACTGAACATATGTTCTTTGGCGGAACAAGAATTGATAGTTTTAGAAAGATGATTTTAGCTGACAATCTGATGCAAAGAGTTGACGCTTTAAATGAATTACTTCCAATGCAAAGAAAAGATTTTGCTGAAATCTTTAAAGTATTGGATGGTAGATCCGCTAATATTAGATTATTAGATCCTCCTCTTCATGAATTTCTTCCAAATGACCATACATCCCGTCATGAGTTAGCTCTTGATTTAGGAATTAGCCAAGAAGAAGTAGCTGCTAAAATTTCAGCATTACATGAATTTAATCCAATGCTAGGATTTAGAGGTTGCCGTTTAGCAATTATTTACCCAGAAATTTTAAGAATGCAAGTAAGAGCTATAATTGAAGCAGCGGTAATTGTTAAGTCTCAAGGTATTGAAGTACACCCTGAAATAATGATTCCACTAGTTGGCCATTATAAAGAATTTGAATTCTGTAAAAAGCATGCAATTGAAGAAATAAAAAAAGTATTTGAAGAAAACAAAATTGAAATTGAGTATAAAATTGGTACAATGATTGAGGTTCCTAGAGCTGCAATTACGGCAGATGAAATTGCAAGAGAAGCTGAATTCTTTAGCTTTGGTACTAATGATCTTACTCAAATGACTTGTGGTTTTTCAAGAGATGATGCAGCATCATTTTTAGGTCATTATGTTAATGATCCAGATAAAATGTTCTATGATTATGATCCATTTGCAACTATCGATATTGATGGTGTAGGTAAACTTGTTGAAATGGCTACAAAACTTGGCCGTTCTACAAGACCTAATATTAAGCTTGGTATTTGCGGTGAACATGGTGGTGATCCAAAGACTATTGCTTTTTGTCAGAAAATTGGAATAGATTATGTATCTTGTTCGCCTTTCAGAGTTCCTATTGCTCGTCTAGCTGCAGCTCAAGCTGTAATAGCCCAGAAATAGATAATTCATAATTAATAAAAAAGAAGTTACAAAAATTTGTAGCTTCTTTTTTAGCTGTTAGTACTTTATCTTATTTTTCTTTTTTGACTACAAGAGTTAAAAAAAATGTAAGTAGTAGTATAAAAGCAATAGATGTCATTGCATAACT
>JAENWY010000226.1 GCA_016649775.1 Spirochaetaceae bacterium | reverse complement strand
TAAATTAAAATATCATCTAACAATCTTTTTTCTAAAGTGCCATATTTTTCATCCGATAATGGGTAAAAGTTATTCATATCAATAAAATCAACAGGAGCTTTCGGATTTCCAAGAGCTAAAACAGAAGAACCACGAGTTATAGCATCTCTAAGATCGTGAGTTACAAAGAGTGTTGTTCTTGGTTCATTTTCCCATAAATCAGCAAAAAGTCCTAAAACAATTTGTCGAGATTTAATATCAAGACCTTGCATGGGTTCATCCATTAATATCAAATTTGAGGGATAAGCAAAGGCTCTAGCGATAGCAACTCTTTGTTTCATTCCACCAGATAGTTGAAAGGGAAACTTTGTTCTTTCATCTAGTAAACCTACTCTATCTAAATAATAAAAAACTCTATTCTTTCTTTCTTTTTTGTCTAAAATACTATTCCTTAAAACTAATTCAACATTTGAATAGACATTTTCATTTTCTAATAAACGAGGTTCTTGGAACAAATAACTCATTGATCCAGATTCACCTTTTTCAAATATAATATGACCACTATCATGTTCTAAAAGGGAGGCAATTAATTTTAATAAGGTAGACTTTCCACAACCTGAACCACCAACTATAGTACATATTTTATTAGTTGGAATTTCAACATTGAAATGATCAAAAATTAGTTCATTCCCATAGGAAAAAGTTAAATCTTTTATAATCATAATGCTACCTTCTCTTTTCTGGAATTAATAAGTTTTGTAATAATCTTTGAAATTGTAAAGAATAACAAATCACTGAGACTTGTTAATATAATTGCTACAAGTGTCCAAGCTAATACACTAGAGGTGTTTAATTGCATCTGTGAGAGCTGCATTTTGGCACCTACTCCATAGTTAGGTACAGTTAATACCTCTGCCGCAATAACGACTTTCCAAATCATTGAGAGAGCTTGTTTAGCCCCTAAAACAAAAGATTTACTTAAATAAGGTATGAGATAATGCGTTAGCTTATCCTTCTTAGAAAAATTATATATAGAACACATTTGGTTCATTTCTTCTTCAAGATTATTAAATCCATTCTCCATCTGAATATACATTATTGGAAAAGCCATAAGAAAGGCAGAAAATACTGGAACATTACCTGTTTTAAACCAAATAAAGGCAAGTAGAATAACACTCATAACAGGTGTAGCTTTTAAGACTGTTAGAAAAGGACTTAAATAATAACCAATTGGTTTTAATCTTCCCCCCATTATTCCTAATATTGAGGCAGCTATAACAATTATTACAAAACTCTTGAAAGCCCTATAAACTGTAAATAATATATCTAAGGAGAAGGACTTCATAAATAATAATCCCAGAAGATCTTTGAAAACAGTCTTTACATCTGGTAACAATATCTCTGAATCAAGCAAATATGATGCTATTTGCCAAATAATTAACAAAGACAATATTGAAACTACAATGTAAATTAAAGCTTTTCGATCTTTTGGGATTTTATTCAATATATTAACCTAATAGCTTATAGATAGAAATCATCAGTAGGCATTTTACCACCTATTGATTGAGGATCAAAATTAAATAACATTTTAAAATATTCATTAACTTCACTCTTAGCCTCTTGTGCACTCTTATAAGTAAGATTGCAGAAAGGAATTGCTGGAGTTGCCATGGCAGATGGCATAATATTAATTTGTTCAATTAATTTACCTGCTTCTTCAGGATTAGCTACAACAAATGCAACACTATCTTTATATGCTTGTAAGAATTCATCTAAAGCAGCTTTATGTTCTTGAGCAAATTTGTCTTGAACTACTAAAACTGTCATTGGATAATTATCAATTCCTGTTGCAACTTTATATCCTTCTTGTAGATTATAAATCTTTTTAACATTTGGGTTTTTTGTTATAACCATAGTTACAAAAGGTTCAGGCAATATAGTATTTTTAACTTTTTCTGCAATTAATAGTTGTGATAATTGAGCAGCTGAGGTTACACCATATTGAAGAGTTAAAGAATCTTCAGCTAAACCATTTGCACTAATTAACATTTTTGCTAATTGATTTGGTGTACTTGCAGGTCCACCAGGAATGTATAAATCTTGTCCAACTAATTTAGAAGGATCAGGTGTTTCACTTGAAACCAAAGATAACATGCCATTACCAATTACTGCAGCTAATTTAATTTTCAAACCTTTATTATATAATACAGAAGATAGATTACTAGGCAATGCAGCTATATCTTCAGTGCCCTTTGCAATCTGAGCAATAACTTCTGTTGGTGATGAATAAACTTTAGTGTTTACACTAATTAAATCACTAATTTTGCCTTCATTTTTTAATAAACCGGCTGCGCCAAATCCTGTAGGACCAGCCATAACAGCTAAATTAATACTAACATTTTCTCCTCTATCAAAGGCATTCTGTTCTTCAACAGCTGCTTGAGAGAAAATAGGTACAATAACTAATGTAGCGATTGCCATAATTGAAAATAATTTTTTCATAATTTCTATTTGTTCCTTATTTTTTTTATTAGTGTATTAAAAAGTTCAAGTAAAAACAAATGATTTAGTACTCTTTACTATATTTTTGTTAATTTTCCTATAATTTTGGCTCTAAAATATACTTTTTAGGTTTGAATTTTCATGCCAGGGGTTAAAAAAACACCAAAATAAAATATTATTATTTTGGCGTTTTTATAACGTACAGAAAGTTTATTTTACAATAATTCTAAAGAATCTCTTCTTGCCAGCTTTCAATATTAATTCTGATTCATCATCTAATAAATCACAATTAATAATAGCTTTCGGATCATCAATCTTAGTATCATTGATACTAGCTCCACCACCTATAACAAGTCTTCTAGCCTCACCGTTTGAAGTACAAAGAGATGTTGCAGAATAAAGGTTTAATACAGGAATACCAGCTTCTAAATCGGATTTTTTAATTTCCATACTAGGCATACCATTTCTTTGCTCTAAACTAGCAGAATCTGAAGAACTAAACATAGCTTGAGCAGCAGTTCTAGATTTTTCAGCTTCATCTTTACCATGAACAATTAGAGTATTTTCATAAGCAAGTCTAGCTTTAGCATCATTAATATTTACACCAGGTTTTTCATACTCAGCAATTTCTTCAAGGGATAAGAAAGTAAATAACTTCATGAATTTAATTACATCCGAATCATTTACATTTCTCCAGTATTGATAGTAATCATAGGGGCTAAACATTTCAGGATCTAAGAAGACTGCTCCATTTTCACTTTTACCCATTTTTTTACCATCAGCTCTCATAATTAGATTAAAAGTTAGCCCAAAACATTCTACTCTTTCTAATTTACGAGTTAATTCAATACCAGCTACAATGTTACCCCATTGATCATCACCACCAATTTGTAATCTACAACCAGCTTTTCTATAAAGTGTTAAAAAGTCATATGATTGTAATATTTGATAGTTAAATTCTATAAAGGATAAGCCTCTTTCAAGTCTTTGTTTGTAAGCTTCAAATGATAACATTTTATTAACAGAAAAATGACGTCCAATAGTTCTTAGAAAATCAATGTAATTAAGATTAGATATCCAATCTGCATTGTTCATCATTTGTGCTTGACCTAAAGTACTATTAGCATCTTGTTCTGAAAAATCTACAACAGTTGCAAGTTGTGTTTTAATATTATT
>JAENWY010000092.1 GCA_016649775.1 Spirochaetaceae bacterium | reverse complement strand
TTTTAATAATACTAAGAGAAGTTATGTCTTCTCCTTTATAATGAATACTACCTGTATCTGTTGGATATAGACCTGTTATAATTTTACCAAGAGAATTTTCCTCCACCATTTGGACCGGTCAATATGTAAATATTCCCTTTTTCAAAGGAGTAACTTATATCATCAATGATTTTCTTATTATCAATTGAATAAGAATTATTTTTTAGCTATAGCATCTATAGCTCCTACAGTTTTTTATCTATGTTCTCTATATAGACTTATATATTTACTATATCAAAATTAGTAATTTTTGATTAAATAGTTAAAGAACAAATCTATAATTTGACCTTTTATATCTTTTGAGTAATACAAACACCTGATATTTTTGCAATTTATCTTTAATTTAGTTGTTAACAATTATACTTTTTGTTAATATGTTCCTAATTAATGTTTAGTAGGAGGCAGTTATATTCATGAAAGCAGTAGAATTAAAAAAAGCTTATGATCCTAAAGATTTTGAGGACAGAATATACGCAGAATGGAAGAATAATGGAATGTTTAGCCCTATGGCTGAAGATAATGAAGATGGAGAACACTTCTCTATAGTTATGCCACCACCAAACGTCACAGGTATCCTTCATATGGGACATGCTTTAAACAACTCCTTGCAGGATATTTTAATAAGATATTATAGAATGAAAGGGCTTCCCACTCTTTGGGTTCCAGGAACTGACCATGCTGGTATAGCAACTCAACATATTGTTGAAAAACAATTACAAGAAGAAGGCATTAGACGTCAAGATTTAGGAAGAGAAAAATTCTTAGAAAGAACTTGGCAAGTTAAAGAAAAACACCATGATATAATTGCACATCAATTAGAAAAAATTGGAACATCTTGTGATTGGGAGCATGAAAGATTTACAATGGATGAGGGTCTTTCTAAGGCTGTAAGAGAATGTTTTGTAACTCTTTATGAAAAAAATTTAATTTATAAAGGTGAATATCTTGTAAACTATTGTCCTCACTGTGGAACAGCTTTAGCGGATGATGAAGTTGATCATAGTGAAGAAGCTGGTAAATTATATGATATTCTTTACCCCTTTAGTGATGGATCTGGAAATATCACAATTGCTACAACTCGTCCTGAAACAATGTTCGGTGATATTGCTGTTGCAGTTAATCCAGAAGATGAAAGATATAAAGATTTAGTAGGTAAATGGGTTAATCTACCATTAACCGGCCGTAAAATTCAAATTATTACAGATAGTTTTGTTTCTCTTGAGTTTGGTACGGGCATGGTTAAGATTACTCCAGCTCATGATCCAAATGACTGGGAATGTGGTAAAAGACATAATCTTGAAATTATCAATATTTTAAATTCAGACGGAACCTTAAATGATAATTGTCCTGAAAAATATAGAAACGTTCCAGCTTATGATGCAAGAGCTATGGTAGCTGCAGATTTAAAAGAGCAAGGCTATCTTGTAAAAGAAGTAGACTATAATCATGAAGTAGGGCACTGCTACCGTTGTAATACAATTGTAGAACCTTATTTGTCAGAACAATGGTTTGTTTCAATGAAATCTATGGCTGATAAAGCTCTTGAAGCTTGGCAAGCTGGTGATGTTAAATTCTATCCTAAAAAATGGGAGAATACGTATTCTCATTGGTTAACCTCTATTAAAGATTGGTGTATTTCCCGTCAACTATGGTGGGGACACAGAATCCCAGTTTGGTATTGTGATGCTTGTGGAGAGATGATTGTAGCTCGTGAAGATCCAAGTGAATGTAGCAAATGTGGTTCAAAGAATATAAGACAGGAAACAGATGTACTTGATACTTGGTTTAGTTCTTGGTTATGGCCTTTCTCAACATTAGGTTGGCCTGAAAAAACTGTTGATTTTACGAGATTTTTCCCAACTTCTACACTTGTAACAGGATATGATATTATATTCTTCTGGGTAGCTCGTATGATTATGGCATCACTTGAATTTGTAGGAGAAGTACCCTTTAAGGATATTTATATTACTGGTTTAGTACGTGATAAAACTGGTCGTAAGATGAGTAAAAGTCTTGGTAATGGTATTGATCCTATTGAAGTAGTTAATGAATACGGTTCTGATGCTATGAAGTTTACACTTTCATATATGGCAACACAGGGCCAAGATATCATGATTGATATGGATTCCTTTAAATTTGGTTCTCGTTTTGCTAATAAAATTTGGAATGCAACTAGATTTCTTCTAATGAATATGGAAGATAGAAATCTTGTTGATAAAAAAGACTTTAAACTTAATGTATTTGATAAATGGATTTATTTCAGATTAAATGAAGCAGCTAGAAAAGTTGAAGAATCTATGAAGAGTTATAGATTTAACGATGGAGCCTCTGCTATATATGATTTCTTCTGGAATGATTTCTGTGACTGGTATGTTGAAGCTTCAAAGCCTAAAATGTATAGCGATGATGAAACAGTTAAAGATCAAACAATCTCTATTTTATTAGATTTACTAGCAGAATCAATGAGACTTATGCATCCTTATATTTCATTTATGAGTGAAGAAATTTATTCTAAACTTCCAAATACTGAAGGTAATGTAATTAATACATCCTACCCTGAATGGAGTGAAGAAAGAAACTTTGCTGCTGAAAATGATTTAGTATTGAATCTTCAAGAAGTAATTAGGGGAATCAGAGCTCTTAGAGGTGAATTACAAATTTCACCTGAGAAAAGGATTAAATGTATAATAAGAGTTGATATATCTGATAGCAAGAGTGATTTTTTAAATAATCAAACTGATTTGTTAAAGATTTTCCTTAATGCAAATGAAATTATAATTGATATTGATAAATCTTCTGATATTAGTGGAGCTGTTCCTGTTGCAGGTTCTGGTTTTGAATCATTTGTATTTGTTAAAGATGCTATTGATGTTGAAAAAGAAATTGCAAAACTTGAAAATGAAATTATAAAATCTGAAAAGAATTTAAATGGAACAAATAAAAAACTTTCAAATGAGAAATTCATGAACAATGCTAAACAAGAAGCAATTGATAAAGAATTATCAAAGAAAGCAGAATTTGAAGAAGTTATAGCTAAGAGTAACAAGCATATAGCTTTATTAAAAACTCTTTAATATATATCTCTTAATATTAAGTAGGACAATCATTGATTAAATTCTTTGGTTGTTTTTTTATATGCTCTCACATAAGTTTTAAAAAAGTATCTTTTTGAAATAATAATTATGGAGAAAAAAATATCTACTAGATTTTCTAGTAGATATTTGTATTATATTTTTATTATCTAACGTTAGTAGATTTTAAGGCACCATTATTAAGGCGTCTAATAATATAGCCCTCTTTAATAGGTTTATCAGTTTTAAGATATTGAACTTTACCATGGTCAATTTGATCAATTTCTTCGAATTCTGAATTCAAAAGTGTAAAAGTATCATCTTCTATATTTAGTACATCAGGACCAATATAATCAATAGTTTGACCTTTTACAACTTGGAATCTAACATCTAAAGCCCAAATTCCAGGTTTAACTTCTTTATCTACAATACCAATAAATAAATAATTTCTCTCATATCCATCAGTAGTTGGAACATCAATATTATCATCATCCGTTTTATTAAAGAAGAAACCTGTTGAGTACTTTCTATGACTAATATTAAATAAATCCTTTCTATATTCACTTAATTCAGGAGATTTATCAATTGCTTTTCTATAAGCTCTTGTTACAACAGCATTATAATAAAGACTCTTCATTCTTCCTTCAATCTTTAAACTGGTAACCCCTGCATCAATTAATTCACTTACATGATCAATCATACAAAGGTCCTTGCTACTTAAGATAGTTGTAAAACCATCTTGTTCACTAATAGTATTATATTCACCAGGTCTTTCACTTTCTTCTAAAGCAAGTGTTTCACTAGCTAAAACTTTTTTAAAATTATCATTAGCTACGAGTTTATAGTTCCATCTACAAGAGTTAGCACATTCTCCTTGATTACCAGACCTATTGCTAAAATAAGATGACAATAAACATCTACCACTATATGACATACACATTGCACCATGTACAAATGTTTCAATTTCCATATCTGGTGCCGCTTGTTTTATATTTCTAATATCTTCAATTGAAGCTTCTCTTCCAAGAATAACTCTAGAAAAACCCATTCTCTGATACATTTTAACAGAACTTGAATTTAAACAACTAGCCTGAGTTGAAAGATGAACTTCCTTCTCTGGCATAGCAGTTTTAAGAATATCAAATGCTCCAAGATCAGATACAATAAAAGCATCAAAAGGCCACGACTTTAAATCTTCAACTTGAGCTTTTAAACTTTGTATTTGATCTTCATGGAAAAGTATATTAATTGCACAATATAATTTTTTGCCAGTTTTTTTTTTTAATTTAATTAGTTCATCTTTTTGATCAAGATCAATATTTCTTGCATTAGCTCTAAGTGAAAACTGTGGTAAACCCATGTAACCAGCATCTGCACCGAATGCAAATGCTGTTTGTAATTTTCTAAGATCTCCTGCTGGGCTTAATAGCTCAACCATTGATAGCCTCCTTGACGGCAATTGATACAGCTTTACTTATTAGTTCAATCTGTTCTTTATTTTTAGTTTTATCTTCAACTACAACAGGTCTTACTGAATCACTATCATTAGGGAAAACTATTTTTAGTACCTCAGATACATCAGATACAGTGTGGAATTCAATTCCTTTAGTTACAGTCTCATCAAGCTTATCTAAATCTCTCTTATTCTCATGTGGAATAATGATAACTTTAATTCTGTTTCTTTGAGCTGCTAGTACTTTTTCTTTTAATCCGCCAATAGGCATTACTTTACCCATTAGAGATATTTCTCCTGTCATAGCGGTGTTCTTCATCATTACTTGATTAGTAATTAAAGAGAATAGGGCAGTTGTCATAGTAACACCTGCACTTGGTCCATCCTTCTTAATCGCTCCTTCAGGAACATGTAAGTGAACATCGTGAGTTTCAAACCAATTATAATCTATCCTTAATTCACTACAATGACATTTTAGATAGGTATAAGCAATTTTAATACTTTCTTGCATAACATCACCTAATTGTCCTGTTAGTTTAAGATTGCCCGTGCCTTTAGAAGCTTGAGCTTCAATTGCAAGAGTATCACCACCCATACTAGTCCACGCAAGACCAACCGCCATTCCTGGTTTATCAGCTACAATTTTAGTCTCTTCAGTAAAGTAAGGGATACCTAAATATTCATTAAGCATATCGTTATCAATTTTTACAGGTTTCTCCATTTCTGGATTTTCAAGAAGTTTAACTGCTAATTTTCTTTCTATTTTTTTAATATTCTTTTCAAAGTTTCTCACTCCAGCTTCTCTAGAATATTCTTCAGCAATTTTCTTAAGAATAACTGGGGTAAATTTAATGTCTTTTTTTGTTAACCCATTAGCTTCAAGAGATTTTGGAACTAAGTATTTTTTACCAATTTGAACTTTCTCTTCTGATGTATAACCACCAACCTCAATTAATTCCATTCTATCCAATAGAGGTTCAGGAATACCATTTAAGGAGTTCGCAGTAGCAATGAATAACACACGTGACAAATCAAATGGAAGATCTAAATAGTTATCTCTGAAGTTTATGTTCTGTTCTGGGTCTAATACTTCTAAAAGCGCAGAAGCAGGATCGCCTTGGTACGATTGTCCCATTTTATCAATTTCATCAATTAAAAATACAGGGTCATTGGTTTTACAAACTTGTAACCCTTTCACAATCTTTCCAGGTATAGCTCCAACATAAGTTCTTCTATGCCCTTTAATCTCACTCTCATCTTTCATACCACCAACACTAAATCTGAAATATTCTTTCTTTAATGCGTTAGCAATTGATTTCCCGATACTTGTTTTACCAACACCAGGTGCACCAACTAAACAAACGATGGCACCTTTATCACTATTAGCTAATTGACGTACAGCTAAGAATTCAAGAATTCTTTCTTTAACATCTTTCATTCCATAGTGGTCTCTATTCAAAATTTTTCTAGCACTTGTAATAGAATAATCTCTTTTAGTTGCAGGTGCCCAAGGTAATGAAACAATATTTTCAATATATGAACGTGAAATGTTAAACTCTGGGCTAGCCATTTCTATCCCATTTAATTTATTCATTTCATCAACAACTTTTTCTTGTACTTCTTTTGTGAAATACTTAAAAACTTTTTTGATATCTAGTCTTAACTTATCAATTACTTGTTGTTTTGGATTACTAGAAACACCAAGCTCATTTTGAATCGTTTTTAATTCTTGTCTTAAGAAATATTCTCTTTGATTCTTTTCAACTCTAGTATTTACTTTGTTTAAAATATTTTTTTGAATTTTTGAAATCTCTTGTTCATTTTTTATATATACAAGAAGTTTTTCAATTCTTTCTCTAATATTTAAACACTCAAGTAAATCTTGTTGATCATCCCCATCCATATCAAGAGAAGATGCTAAGAAATCAGATAGTTTACCTGGATCTTGAATATTGACCATATTAAGTTTTAATTGTTCTGATAACATAGGATCAGATTCACTTAAATTTTTTACTTCAAAAAATAATTGACGAGTCCAAGGTATGAGTTCTGCATCATCGAATGGTTCATCATCAATATATGTTACTTCAGCTATAGTGTATTCACCGCTTTCTAAAAATTTATCAACTTTAAATCTTTTTGTAGTTGAAATAAAGATGTGAATTCCACCATCAGGTAGTTTTATCTTTTTAACAATTTTTGCAACTGTTCCTATTTCATATAAGTTGCCTTCATTATATGTTTCGGTTTCTTCTATAGATTTGCTAAGTATTAATCCAATATTGTTGCCATGAAGCATAGCCTGATTTACTATCTTTTTGTCTTGATCATCTGTAAACATCAAATGTGTAAGTAGCCCTGGAAAAACAGGGGTAGGACCAACGGGCAAAATAAATAGATTAGATGGCAAGTTTTCTTCTGCAATCGTTAGATCTTTTTCATTCATGTATTTTCCTCCGGAAATTCTTTTATTAAAAGTAATCAAATAATTGTTAAATGGGTAGTGTTAAGAACATTTTTTTTAATAAAATACTAAAAAAAAAGAATTATTAAACTATTTACATGCTAACTTAATAGGAATTTAACAATTCGCTTTAATTTCATATAAAAAATAAATTATTTAAAAATATATTATAATAACATAGAAATTATTATTAACTATATTATTACATAAAATTAAATATTTTTGCATCAGTTATTGTTGAAAAATTGAATATAATCAATAAAAAGTTCAATGAAATGTTTTTTATGAGATATAATTACTGTCAGTATAAAAAAATATTAATATTTTCGAAATTAAATAATAAATGTGTTGCGTTTTGTTGCATTTATGTTATTATTATATTACTTAATCCCCTTGGAGGTTTAATAATATGGATAGTAAGTTAATAGTAATAGCAATTGGTGGTAACTCTTTAATTGAGGATCCCAAACACGTAACAGTAACAGCTCAATATGAAGCAGCAAGAAAAACAGCAGAACATATTGCTAAATTAGTAAAAGACGGACATAGAGTGGTTATCGCACATGGTAACGGTCCTCAAGTAGGTTTTATTTTACTTAGAGCTGAACATTCAAAAGATATATTACACTCAGTCCCATTAGATTCTTGTGTAGCAGATACACAAGGTGCAATTGGTTACCAATTACAAATGGCTCTTGATAATGAATTTACAAAAGCTGGAATTAAAAATAAAGTAGCAACAATTGTTACTCAAGTTGAAGTAGCTGATAATGATCCTTCTTTCCAAAATCCTACTAAACCTATTGGTAGTTTTATGGAAGAAGCAGATGCAAAAGATAGAATGGCTACAAAGGGCTGGAAATGTATTGAAGATTCAGGTCGAGGATGGAGACGTGTTGTAGCATCTCCAAAACCATTAGCTATTGTTGAATTAGATACAATTAAGACACTTGGTGATAATGGTTTAACTGTTATTGCAGCTGGTGGTGGTGGTATTCCTGTAGTAAGAGATGCAAATGGCATGTTATCAGGTAGGGAAGCTGTTATTGATAAAGATTTAGCTGCTGCTTTAATGGCTAAACAATTAGGTGCAGATCTATTTGTGATTTCAACAGCTGTTGAAAAAGTTTGTCTTAACTTTGGCAAACCTAATCAAAAAACTCTAGATACTATTACTACCAAAGAAGCTAAAGAGTATATGGCTGAAGGTCATTTTGCTCCAGGTTCTATGCTTCCTAAAGTTCAGGCTGTTGTAGATTTTGTTGAATCAACCGGAAATATGGGATTAATTACTGATCCTTCTAATATTTATGGTGCATTACATGGTGATAAAGGTACAAAAATAATTAAATAATACACTCCTGTATAAATAATATTTTGCTGGGCTATCTCATTTTTGGGGTAGTCCTTTTTGGTTTGCCCTGAATGGGTAAATTCTTGGTGGTGAAAGTCCACTGTGAGTAATCCGGAGTCTTAGAAGGCTACAAA
>JAENWY010000270.1 GCA_016649775.1 Spirochaetaceae bacterium | reverse complement strand
GTACTATAGTCCGTTTTATTGGAAAATTTTTATTAAAAGATAAATGATGTTTTTTCTATTATTGTCATATTGAAGATAAAAATATATCAAATTAAAAAATATTATAAAACCAACTGTTGAAATATCACTACAATCAATTAACTCATTTTAAAAATATTTTTAGTATTAGAAGATTAATTCTATATGCTTGATAGTATTCGATATCATATATATAATTAAAGATATTCATACTTATAATAAAAAGTAATAATTTCTAATATTAAAAGAGATAATAAATGCATAGAATAATAAATTTCGTATTCAAACATAGTAAATTAGTTTTAATTGTAATTGCTATAATAACTGCAGTATTTGCCTATAATGCAAAAGATATACATATCAATGGTAAATATTCAGATTTATTTGTTGAAGATCCTGCAATAACTAAATTAAAAGAACAATATACTACAAAGGTTGATTCTGTATATAATCATGAATTTTATTTTATGGTTAGTAGTGATAATATATACACACCTGAAATTCTTAATAAACTTGATAAAGTATTATTAGAACTAGACCAATATGAAGAAATTGGTCCTTGTACTTCCGTTTTTAGCATTCCAACTATTGTTAAAAAAGATACTCGTTTAGCAATTTCAACAACTACAAAACATGAACAAGGAACACCTTGGAGTGAAGAAGAAATTGCAAGCTTTAAAGAACTAGTTTTGAATGATGATGTAATTAATGGTTTATTAGCTACAGATAATGGTAATACTCTTCTTTTCTTCTTCAATGTAAAAACTTTTACTGATGATTTTACTCTAAAGGTTAATTCAATAGTTGAGACATTATCACCTTATGTTAATAAGGTTTCATATGGTGGCACAGGTACTTTTGCTCTTAGTATGCAAAGATATCTATACTCAGATTTAGTAAAATTATTATTACTAGTATTCCTTGTAATATTAATTATATTCTTTATATCCTTCCGCTCTTTCAGAGCAATATTCATTACATTAACATTATCATTAATCGGCTTAATCTGGACGGTTGGAACGATGGTAATTCTAGGCTATGAATTGACGCTAGCAACAATAATAACGCCGTGTATGGTACTTATTTTAGGTTCTAGTTACAGTGTCCATTATTTAAATGAATATTTCAAATCCTACCATAAAGGTGACAATAATAGCCAATTAAAAAATTCCTTTTCAAAAATTAGCAAAACTATATTTATGGCCTGTATTACTACAATAATTAGTTTCTTATCCTTATTAGTATGTGAAATGATATCATTTAGGCAAATGGGAATATCTGTTGCAATTGGTATTTTATATTGTGCTTTGTTATCAATTACATTAATTCCAGCTTTTTTAAATCTTCTAAAACCTCCTCGAAAGATTCAAATGGATCAATATAAAAGTGGTTTATTTACTAAGATAGAAAATTCAATTCCTAAATTTGTTACTAAACACTATAAGTTTGCAATACTTATTTTCATTTTGTTAGTTGGAGGTTTTCTATATTCTTATAATAAAATTGAAACTGAAACTAATTATATGGAATATTTTCCGCAAGATGATCCAATGATTATTGGTTTTAAAAATCTGGCAATTAATTTTGGTAGTACTATACCTTATTATATTATATTAAAAGCACCAGAAGGTGCAAAAAACTATTTTAAAGATAGTACTCACTTAAAGGAAGTATTTGCTTTAGAAAGTGCTTTGCTTAGAGATGATAAAGATATTCAGCACATAACTTCAGTATCTCAATATGTTGCATTTATGAATAAAGTATATTCAGGAGAAAGAGTTATACCTGATTCCAATGGATTAATTAATATGCTATCTCGTTATTTAGTTGTTATTCAAAACTCACAGGATACAGGAAATTTCTTCTCAGATCTATTAAGTAAAGATGGGAACACAATGAAACTGCAGATTAACTATTATGATAGTGAAAAAATGAATCAACCATCCATTCAATGTGCACAAAGATTAAGCAACTCATTAGCAAATAATCGAACACTACTTAATGAAAATGTTAAAATTGTTTCTTGGAGTGAGGCATCTGAAGGATTACACTTAACTCAAATAATGCAATCAGACCAAAAGAAATCAACAATAATTTCATTTATTTTAGTATTTATTTTTGTTACAATATTGTTCAAATCTCTTAGTGAAGGATTATATTCAATGATTCCTGTCACAACAGGTATTCTAGGTAATTATATATTCATGTATCTAGCAAATATCCCATTTGATATTGTTACCTCAATATTTGCAACCATTGTTGTTGGTGTAGGTATAGATGATGCTATACATTTCATGATTAGATATAATAATTATAGAAAAATTGATAAAAATCTTCCAATAAACACTATTATTACTGATACTTTAGTAGAGACTATACGTCCAATTACATTAACATCAATTTCAATAATTGGAGGTATGCTTATAATGCTATTTGCATCATATTCCCCAATAAGATACTTCGGAATATTGTTAGCTTTTGCCCTTATTTTAACTACGATTTCCACGTTAATTCTATTACCATCGGCCATTATATTTGTAGAGAAGATTAAATCTAAATTTAAAAAATAAACAATTGAAAGCAGTCATTAATTTGTGACTGCTTTCTTACTCTATATGATTAATTTTCAAATTATTATTTTTTATTTACACCAAATAGATATTATACCTTTCAGAAAAGCTAGACAATATCACGCCCATCAACATTATTTGCATCATTTCTACTTATTAATATTGCTATCTAATAAAATATATCCTATTATTAAGTTATGGAAATTCCCTTAGAAAGTAAAGGTTTAGATATATCCCAGAATAATTATATTTTAAGAAAAGAAGAAACACTATGGTAAATGAATTAATTATCATATTTGTATTAATAATC
>JAENWY010000235.1 GCA_016649775.1 Spirochaetaceae bacterium | reverse complement strand
ATTAAAAAATATATTATAATTTTGTTAATTAAAAAATAACATTAAATATTTAATTTGTGTTTACTCTTTTATATAGAAATATAACAATATTCAAAAAAACAATACAACTTGACTTATTTCCTTTCCATTTGACTAAAAAGGTTTATAATTAAGTTTTATTATAAATACTTAAAAGTTGGAGGGTTTTTATGAGAAAGAATTTGATGTTTCAAATTTTACTGGCATTTGTTGTAGGCCTAGTTTTAGGCGTTGTACTCTGGGTTACAAATATGGATGTAACAAATTACGTCAAATGGGTATCACCTTTTGGTAATGTTCTTGTTTCAATGTTAAAGATGATAGTAGTTCCTGTAATCTTCTTATCTTTGATAAGTGGGTCTGCTTCTCTTCCTACAGGAAAATTTGGTAAAGTTGGACTTAAAGTTATTGTATGGTATTTTCTAACTTCAGTTGTTGCTGCAATTATTGGTTCCTTCCTAGCTTTACTTTTCAATCCAGGTTCTGGTACTTCTATGGAAGCGTGGGCTTCCCTTGCTGCAGCTGAAACGACGACAATTAGTGCAACAACAACAAGTGCTAGCGGTGCTTTAGTGGATTTACTGTTAAGTATGTTCCAAAATCCATTTGCTGCTTTAGCTAATGGTTCTTTCCTTGCTATCATTGTATTCTCAATAGCATTTGGTTTAGCCTTAAAGATGCTTTATGATGATAAGAATACCAGTGATGCTTATCGTTCTAAAATTGATAGCGTTTTTGAATTAATAGATGTTTGTAAAGAGGGTACCTTTAAATTAGTTGATTGGATTTTAGCATATTCTCCTATTGGAGTATTTGCACTAACTTCTGTTAACTTCGCTAATTATGGTTCAGCTTTATTTGGTCCATACGTTTCTTTAGCTATTGGTGTTATCTGTGGTGTATTATTCTTAATTCTTGTTGGTTATCCTATTATGGTATTTATTGTTACTAGAACAAATCCTTATAAGGTATTACTACAAATAAAAGATGCCTCTCTTACTGCTTTTGTAACTAGATCAAGTGCTGCAGCTCTTCCTGTTTCTATGAAAGTTGCTGAAGACAATATACATGTTGATCCCTCTCTAAGTGCTTTTTCTCTTCCATTAGGTGCAACAATTAACATGGATGGAGTATGTGTTCATCTTCCTTTTTTTGCTGTATTAGCTGCAAATATGTTTGGTGTTGATTTAGGTTTTTCAGGCTTAGCTATTCTTGTATTAACTACTGTTCTAGCATCAATTGGAACTGGTGGTGTACCAGGTGGATCATTGATGTTATTGTTTATCATTTTACAAAATATGGGTTTAAGTACTGAGCAAACTTCAATTATTGTTGGACTTGCATTAGGTATTAACCCAATTCTGGATATGTTTGAAACTATGAATAATGTTACAGGTGATTTAATTTGTACTTATGCGGTAGCCAAGAATTCAGGTATGATTGAAGACAGTATAAAAAACTAAAGAAAATAATATTTAACAAATAAATATTATTTTATTTGCTCTTTTTACAATGGCTCATATATGTGGACAACTGAAAAGTACACCGCCCATATTATATGAGTCATTTTTTTGACTCAAAGGGAAAAATAAAAATAAGCGGAAAGACTGAAAATCTGATACCTAAAATGAAGAAAAAAAGTGAAATTATTACATTTTATTGAATATTATTCTTCTAGAATTTCAATACTGTTCTTAAACCATAAAAGTTAAAGCTAAGATTCTATAGCAAAATTTTAGCAGATAATAATCAATGCTCACAACTTAAGGAATAACTGATAAGTCTTTTACGTAATAACCAATTATTCATTGCTTTAATGTAGTATATCTATCCTCAGAAACACGCGTAATGAGCTTAAGTTGTGAACATTGGATAAGAATAGTAATTATAGAGTCTCTACTTTAGAAATTCTATAAAGTATATTTACTTGACTTAAGAGTTTAAAGTGTTAATCTAATTATATAATCTATGCAGTTTAGTGACTGAAAAATAATTGGAGGTTCTTTATGATTAATTATGGAATGGTAGGTGGTGGAAAAGGTGCTTTTATAGGTGATGTTCATCGTATTGCTATAAGAATGAATAATGATGCTCAATTAGTTGCAGGTTGCTTTTCAAAAACTGAAGTAAAATCAAAAGAATTTGGTAAATTCTTAAATCTTTCAGAAGATAGAATTTATAGTTCATATGAACAGATGGCATTAAAAGAATCACAAAGAGAAGATGGAATTAAATTTGTTGTTTGTGTAACACCAAATAGTACTCATTACAATATTTGTAAAGCGTTCCTTCTAGCAGGTATTAATGTTGTCTGTGATAAACCTTTAACTTGGAGTTCAGAGGAAAGTAAAGACTTAATTGCAATTCAGAAAAAAAATAATCTTTTATTTGGCGTTACATATACTAACACAGGATATCCTGTAGTAAAACAAATGAAAGCTATGATTGAAAATAATCAATTAGGGAAAATTAGATTTGTAAACTGTGAATATCCTCAAGGTTGGCTTTCCAAACCAATTTCTGAAACAAGTAGCTTATCACCATGGAGAATGGACCCAAAGATTTCTGGTCCAAGTAACTGTTTAGGAGATATTGGGACTCATATAGAAAATTTATCTTCATATATAACTGGTTTAAAAATGAGTCGTGTATGTGCTCGTTTAGATACTCTAGTAAAAAATAGAACGCTTGATGATAATGCAACAATTATGGTCGATTATGTTGGTGGTGCAAAAGGTTTATTTTGGTCATCTCAAATTGCAATGGGTTACGATAACGCAGTTAAAATAAGAATATTTGGTGAAAAAGGATCTCTAGAATGGTTACAAGAAGACCCTGACCACTTTATTTATACTGATGAAAATAATAATAAACATCTACAAAGTAGGGGTAGAGATATATTTGCAGATGAAGCACAAATATATTCAAGACTTCCTGCAGGTCATCAAGAAGGCATATATGAGGCTTTTGCTAATATTTATAAAGACTTTGTCTCAACCTTAATTAAAAAATTGAATGGAGAGAGAATTACAGAAAAGGATATTCAATATCCAACAGCCGAAATGGGCCTTGAAGGTGTTATTTATGTAGAAAAATGCCTTGAAAGTAGCAAAAATGATTCTAAATGGATTTCAATTGACTAATTAAATAGGTTATAAAGGCGAGAACATAGAGCATTTGGATCTATTGTATTTATTAATCAGTTCAACTTTTTGAATTAATTTTTAATTAAAATTTAGACCACTTTTAGAAATTTCTAAAAAGTGGTCTAATGTTATTTTTGATTTGTCTATTGAGTTAATGTATCAATAAATTCAACATTTTCAACTGATGCTATTTCTTCAATAACCATATCAATTAGTTTAGAATCTCTTACTTTAATTGT
>JAENWY010000296.1 GCA_016649775.1 Spirochaetaceae bacterium | reverse complement strand
TTAATTTTTTTCTCCATTTCTATACGTATATTTATTTCATTCTCTAACTTTTTATTAGCAATAACTAACTCTGCTGCCCGTTTATCTTTCTCTTCATTTTGAAAGGTAAGCTCTATATTAGCAATAACTAACTCTGCAGCGCGATCTGCTTTCTCTTCACTTTGAAAGGCAAGTTCTTTATTAGCAATAACTAACTCTGCTGCCCGCTTATCTTTCTCTTCATTTTGAAAGGTAAGCTCTTTATTAGCAATAATTAACTCTGCAGCACGGTCTGCTTTCTCTTCACTTTGAAAGGCAAGCTCTTTATTAGCAATAACTAACTCTGCTGCACGCTTATCTTTCTCTTCGCTTTCATTAAGTCTTATTTCCATTAAAAATCCTCCTTAATCTTATTTATGACGCACGCAATATAATCATATTTTTACTTCATGATATTTAGCAAGTTCGATATAAAATATTTAATTAATTATATCCTATTGCCTTATCCAAGAGTTAGAATAATAATGAAAAAACATCAAAAGTTCGTGTTATATCAACTTAAAGTTCGTTTATTTTACATTGGGGTTATGGAAGCTAGTTATACAGCCAAAGTTCGCTTTTTGGATAAATAACGAACTTTCACTATAAACTAATATAAATGCTATTGTTATATGGGCCTATAAATCTTTACTTTATGTCAACATAATAAAAAAGGATATATCCTGTGATACACCCCTGCTTTTTTAATCATTATCTTCAACCCCGTCGCCATATGGCAAAAAAAATGTGTTTGCTACCCTTTTGAATCCATTTTGAATTCTTTTTATTAGTTTTCTTTCCTCTAATTCTTTAAACCATTTCCTTACAGTTCTCGGATCGTTTTCAAAAAAATCAGCAATACTCTCAACACTATGCCAACATTCACCTGTAAAAGTATTTACTTGAAACCCTAAATATATATATAATTTAAGAGCTCCGCCACTTATATCTTTAAGGTGGGTGTCCTGGAAATCTGTATAGACTACATAAAATGGAGATCTTAGTTCTCTTCTCGTGTTTTTCCATACTTTATATTGTTTTTTCAATTGATCCATTTCTATTTTATATACCAATTTGCCTTTGTACTTTTTTTCCATATAAATCACCTAATATTATTATAATACATTTTATTAAAAATACAATATAGTTCATTAAATATTTTATTTTATGCTTAAATATAATCAAAAATAAGTCACTAAAAACAAATTAGCTAATATTTTTTACAAAAAAGTTCCCCCTTTTATAATTATAGTTATATATTATAGTTATAATTATAGTTATATATTATAGGTTTCATGTTTATTGGTTTTGATGTATTCTTAGAGAGCTTCACATATATTGGGTATGATTCATATATATATGTTATAAGCTTTCTCTGCGGCGGAGAAATAAATATGAGCCGAAACGAACAAACAATTAACATCTGAGAATTTGCTAGAATACTTTTATTAAAAATTGATAAAGCTAATGTAGGATATAATGTCATTCGGGTAACAACTCTCGAATTCTCCGCGGCGGAGACGATAAATATGAGCCGAAACGATTAAAATTGTTAAAATTGTAGCTCTGATTTTCGAATCAGAGCTACAATTTTATAAAAAAGTAGAGGAAAATTTTATGATACTTAACTGTGAACAGTTGTATATGGTAACACAAAATCCAAGAATTAATGATATTTCTTTGGAACTTCTAAGAGAATATTATGAACTATATTTAAATCCTTATATATATAAATATAAAATTATTAATAATAAAAAAGATAAAAAAGTAGTTACAAATATTGAATTAAGGTTTGATAAAAACAATTTTTGTCATCTCTTGGGAATTGAGAATACATTACGTCATTCTGTAAATAAAGAAGATTTATTCACATATGTAGGACAAGCCGGATGGGACAATATAAAAAATGAAATTCTTGATTTTAAATTTATTAAGGGAAAAAACAAGCTAGGATTCAATAATAATAAAAGTCGATATGTTTTTTTCTATTTAATTCCTAAATTAGTAGATCATCCAAAAGGAATTTTATATGACGCTAGTAAAGTTATGGGACTAACTCTCGTTGATTGTGAGTTGCTTTTTTATGATGAATACCAAAATGCGTATATTCACATTGGAATAAAAGAAGACAAAGACTTAGGTTATTATATTCCTAAGACATTTTTAATTGAAAAAATAACAGAGCATAGCGATGGACGTAAATATATAAACAAACAAGATAAAATTATAGTCACAAGTAAAAAGGGACTTATTAATTAATCTATAATATAACAGTAGTTAATTATACTATTCTTACTGTAAATTCTATATATGAAATGTTTAAAATAATAAGAATGGAAAATAAAAACGACGTGAAAGTTTAATTTCACGACATTTAATAGACCCTTATAACTAGCCCATAGCCTCATTCATACTCTTAGGGTATGCAATAAAGCTCTATTTTAATGCATAAAAGGTGTCTAATTGAGAATATACACTACTTTTATGCACT
>JAENWY010000220.1 GCA_016649775.1 Spirochaetaceae bacterium | reverse complement strand
GCATATGTAAAAATATCATTTGGTGCTATTTTTGATTCATCAAAACAATCGTAAATAGTATTTAGATATATTGGTATTTTATTAACGAAAGCTTGACCAACTGTAGCATTGTGATTAGTTGCTTTAGATTTTGCTTGAGCACTCTGAGCGACAATACCTTTTGGAAAATACATACGTTTACCATAGGAAGAAAAACTCTGTCCAATTGTACAATTATTCAGTACATCATTTAGCTCTACTGCTAATTCATTCATCATAAACTCCTCTCCCCAAGGGGATATATATTACATACAAAACTGTTATTATATTAACAAAATGTAAGATTTATCAAAAATTACTTCTTAGTTGTTAATAAAAGCACAATTTTAATCTTAAAACAACTCTCCTTGTACAGAATTATCATCTTTTTTTAAAATTTCCACAATTTTTTTATCTGTATTCTTTTTTTCCACAATGTTTGTTAATACTTCGGTATCATTTTTGCTAGTTTCATTCAATTTTTCAATAAATTCTGGCTCTTTTACTATTTTTATACCAAGTTTTTTAGCTTTTGCGACTTTAGAGCCACCACCATTACCTAAAAGTAAATGGGTTGTTTTACCAGTAATTGAAGTTACTGTTCTACCACCTCTTTTTTCTATTTCTTCCAAAGCCTTTATTCTTGGATTATAATTTTCAAAAGAGCCTGTTACACACCAGACCTCATCAACAAAGGTTTGTTCAAAGACTTCTTCTTCATCGTTTTCTTGAACCATAGCAAGACCAGCTTCTTTAAGATCTGCAATTCTTTTAATCATTACAGGATTTTTTAAGCTCATAAATATATTTTCACTAGTTTTTCTTGCAATTAAAGGAATCTTTTCTAATAGTTCATAATCTTCTTTTTCAACTACATCAAATATCTTTTCCATCGAAGAAAGACCATTCTCAATCAATGTATCAACAATTTTTTTTCCTACCTCTGGTATTCCTAGAGATACTAAAACTCTTGAGAATGGAGATCTTTTACTCTCTTCTAATCCTTTAATAATAGTATTAACCTTTTTATCTCCAAAACCAGGTTGGCCAACAAGTGATTTTATATCAGCTGTATATAAATCTTGTACATCACTAACCATTTTAGTATCTACTAGATACTTAACAGTCTTTGGACCTAATGAGGTTATATCCATTTGAGATTTTCCAACAAAGAACTCTAATCTTCCTAGCACTTGAGAGGGACAATAAGGATTGGGACAGAAAGTATGAGCACCTTTTTGTATTAATTCGGTATCACAAACAGGACAGTTAAGAGGAAGTCGGTAGGTAGTATTTCCTACTTCATTTTTTTCCACTACATTTTCAACAGCGGGAATAACATCACCTCTCTTGCTAACTTCAACACTATCACCAATAGCAAGTTCTAATTCATCAATATATGCTTGGTTATGCAGTGTTACATTTTTTACAGTTGATCCACCAATAGAAACAGCTTTAATTCTTGCAACAGGAGTAACTCTACCAGTTCTTCCTACTTGCTCATCAATACTTTCTATAATACTTTCGGCTTGTGGTGATTCAAATTTATAAGCAATAGCCCATCTAGGGTGATGAACAGTATAACCAAGTTTTTCTCTAACTTTAAGTTCATTTACTTTCATAACAAGACCATCTATCTCATAAGCAAGAGAAGATCTATTATTTGTTTGAATCTCGACTTGTTTTGACAAATCAGAATAACTTCCCACAATTCCTGTAAGACCAACTTTATTAAGTCTTTCTTCTGCCTCTTTAAGAGAATTACAGAAAACTCCAAATGTTGGATTTATTCTGAATCCAAGTGTTTTTAACTCTGCTAAGATTTCAAGATGAGTTGAAAAAGGATTATTATCTCCAGGCCAAAAGCCTTCATATACAAATATGTTTAGAGGAATTTTTGCACTTTCACTACTCTTTTTACGTCTGATTGTTCCAGCACATAGATTTCTTGGATTTGCAAAAGTCTCTTCAAGAGTTTCATTTATCTTTTCAAATTCAGCTTTTGGAAGATATATTTCACCTCTTACTGCAATATCAATTGGCTTTGTTAATTTTAAAGGAATTGAAAAGATAGTTTTAACGTTATTAGTAACATCATTACCAACTGCCCCATTACCACGGGTAACACCACGAACTAATTCACCTTTTTCATAATATAATACTATAGAAATACCATCAATTTTTTGTTCAAGAACAAAAGATAGTTCTTTATCTTCTTTAGTTTCACATTTTTCAATCCAAGAATTTATCAGAGAAGTATCATATGCTTTATCAAGGCTAAGAACGGGAATTGTATGTTTAAACTCAGGAAAGTCACTTGAAAGATCACTACCAACTCGGTGAGTTGGAGAGGTAGGAAAACAAAGGTAAGGATAAGATCCCTCAATTTGTTGCAATCTATCAAAAAGTCGATCATATTCTCTGTCCGTTACTAGCGGTTTTGCATCTACATAATAGCTCTTCTGATAAGTTAAAAGTTTTTCATTTAATTCAACGGTTTCATTATATAATTTTTCTTTATCGTACATGGATATATATTACAACAGTTGTAATCAATTATCTATAATAATGACAAATAAAATATCATTTCTAGAACACTTTTTAAAGATAATTATCTATACTTTGAGGGGAGCTATCTTTTTTTATAAATAAGAAAAATCTAAAAATTTATGTCAATTTTGGCTCAATTTTTATAAGTTGTTACCTTATCTATCAAATGATATAAAATATTATAACGAAAATTTCCTTAAAATCGAAATAAATCATTTAAAGATTTTATAACATACTATAATATAATAATTATAAACTATTATTATTTTTAGGAAAAAAACTTATGAAAGCAACATCAATTTATACATCTCTTAGACTCGGTGAAGGACCTTTATTTATTAAAGAAATCAATACATTACTTTGGGTTGATATTACTGATTGCAAAGTATATTCATTACAGTTAGAGACAAAAGAAAAAAAGATATATTCACTACCAGATACAGTTGGTGCAATAGTCCCCTATAAATTGCCTATTATCATCTGCTGTGTAGGAGATAGCCTTTGTTATTTAAATCTTGAAACCTCAAAAATTGAGAAGACAGTCAAAATATTTGATAATCCCGTTCTTCGTTTTAATGATGGAAAATGCGATAAATATGGTAATCTTTGGGTAGGCACAATGAGTAGAGCTTATAATGATAAAACATCATATAAAAAAGGATCCTTATACTGCATTAAAAATGATGAGATTATAAAAGAATACACAGGCTTTTCCATTCCTAATGGAATGGGTTGGATTGATAATCAATTTTACCATGTGGATACCATAGATAAATGTATCTACAGATATACGGTAAAAGACGAATGTATCCTAATCAACAAAGAGGAATATATAAAACTAAAAGATGAACCTGATGGAATGTGCATCGATAGGGAGAACAATCTTTGGGTAGCTCTTTGGAATAAGGGTAAAGTTATAGCTATAAATAATAAAAATATAATAGATGAAGTGATAGTCGATAATATTCATTCATCTTGTATTACTTTTGGAGATACTAATTTTAATAGCATATTTATAACAGCAGCAGAAGACGATGAGTACAAAAAAAATGGGGCTCTTTATATGATAAAATCAAAATATAAAGGTCTTCCTCCCTTCAGTTACAGAACCAAATAAAAAAATAATCACTTAACTATTATTACAAAGCAAAACTCAATTCTATTTCCCATAGAATTGAGTTTTATTAGTTTTATTACATGTCGTCTAGGATCTATCTTGTTAATTATTAAGAAGCAACTACATTAAATACTGT
>JAENWY010000086.1 GCA_016649775.1 Spirochaetaceae bacterium | reverse complement strand
TATAATTATGATGGGAAATGCCTATGGTATTCCCTTAGGATCCTTACTATCAAGATTTATGAATAATCAAGCCACTAAAAGAGATAGTAGGTCTAATCCTTTCTATGAGATATTTATGTTATTAAGTGTAGTAGTCTTTTTCCCCTTTAGTTTTATACAAGCTTTTTTTGCAAAATTATTAAAGAGCCCTTTGATAAAAGCTTAATAAATTATGTTATATAAGTGGTTAAATTCAGATAGCATATAATTTAAACATCAATACTCATATCACCGTTATAGAATAGTTCATCACTTTCAGTTATTTCTCTTTGAACTCTGCAAGGAATACCAAATGCTACAACATTAGCCGGTATATCTTTTGTTACTATAGAACCTGCTCCAATAACACTATTTTTACCAATTGTTACACCGGATAGAACCACAACAGAGGCTCCTAACCATACATTATCTTCAATTACAATTGGTAAATTGTATTGATACTGTTCTCTTCTTAATTTAGGACTAATAGGATGAGAGGCAGTTGAAAGAGTAACATTAGGCCCAAACATACAATAGGAACCTATATGGATATCTGTATCATCAACTAAGGTTAAATTGTAATTAATATATACATAATCGCCTATATGAACATATTTTCCTCCCATATTTGCATGAAAAGGAGGAAGTACAACACTTCCTTCTCCTATATCAGCAAAAATATCATGTAACATCCTTTCCTGTCTGTGTTGTTCTGAGGGTCTAGTGCCATTGTATTCTTTTATATTATCCGTTAAAGAGGCTTGTTCTTCTATTAATTCAGGATCTGATGCATTATATAATTTTTTATGATGCATTTTATATAATAATTCTTCGTTAGGCATGTAATTCTCCATTTATCTCATCTATTAAAATTCTTTCTCTTTTAGGTAAGGCGGTGTACACTAAAAAATATGATTCATCGATTAGCTCATATATTAAAGGAAGTGGTAATTCTCCAATTTTGTTCAGTTTTATAGAGCTCCAATGAATTTTGTTCATATGATATCCGGGAATAATAATATCAGAATACATATCTCTAAGACTCATATTGTTTTCAACTCGTAATTTTATGGTTAAAATATCTCCATCAAAAATTCTATTATGAGAGAGAATGGCTACTATTTTATTATTTAAAGTATATACATAAGTTTCCCATTCTGTTTTATAGTGACCAATACATCCCAGATTTTTAATAAACCTTTTATGTATTTTTGGATAATAATTATGGATATCTGATTCTGGTAATCCTGTTTCAACATTAATAAAAATATTCTTTATGTTACTCATACTTTTAATATTATCACAAATATTATCAATGTGTTAGAGAAAATAAATTGTTAGGAGTAATATGTTAAAATTTGGTTAGTTAATCCATATTTTCAAAATAATTAAATGTTAATTATATGTTAATTGATTACTTCTGACTTGCTAAGATGTAATCTTCATGAGAATATAAATATATGAATAATAATAAAATATTAGTTGTTGATGATGAAGAAGATATTGTTGAATTAATGACTTTTCAATTGGAAAATGACGGTTTTGAAGTAATAAGTGCTAATGATGGTATGGAAGCTGTTGTTAAGATAAATAAAGAAAAACCTACTTTAGTTATTCTAGATATCATGATGCCTCGCATGAGTGGTTTCGATGTTGTTAAATTAATAAGAGCTAAAGAAGAAGAAAATCATTTACCAATTATTATTGTCTCTGCTAAGAGTAGTGAAGATGATGTTGTTAAAGGCTTAGATTTAGGCGCTGATGATTATGTAACTAAACCTTTTAGTCTTAAAGTTTTATCTGCAAAGGTTAAAGCTTTAATTCGAAGAAAAGAAGAAAATTCTATAGAAAAAAAAGAGGTTGATACACAAATCATTGAACTCTCACTTCTTATGTTAAATAGGAACAAATATACTTGCACTCTTGATTCTAACCAAATAGAATTAACAGCAACTGAATTTGAATTATTATTTTTAATGGCGTCTGAACCAGGAAGAGTATTCACAAGAAATCAATTAATAAATGATTCAAAGGGTAGTGATTATCCTGTGACTCAAAGATCTATAGATGTACAGGTTGTATCTCTTAGAAAAAAACTAGGGGAATTTGGAAAAAATACTATTAAAACAGTATGGGGAATAGGATACAAAGTTGAAAATGAAGTTTAAAAACCAGTTAATTCTGGTTATGCTTATAACGGTTATATTCGTATTATTTTCAAGTGTTACACTTGCTAGATCAACATTTAGTTCAACATTGCTTGAAACTGAAAAAAGCTTATTAGCTTCTGAATCGCACTACATTAAATCAACACTATTAAACACCTCTGATGCTAAATTAGATGATTATGCAAGTGCCCACGATATTAGAATAACCATTATTGATGATAAAGGGGTTCCTGTATTCGATTCTATGAGTAATGTTGCAGATATGGAAAATCATTTTTATAGAGATGAAATAATTGGAGCTAGAACAAATTCTGATTCATTTTCAACTAGGAGATCTGAGACCACAAAATATAATACACTCTATAGTGCAACATATTTTCCTGATGTTAAATTATATGTCAGAACATCTACTAATATTGAATCTCTAAATATTTGGGATTCTAGATTTATTAGACAGTTAATTCCTTTTTCTTTAGTCCTCGCAATTTTTATTTCAATCATAGTTATAATATTAATTGAACTTATTAATAAACCAGTTAAAGAATTAGCAGAAGCTGCTCATCAATATAGACATGGGGAATTCAAGGTTAAAACAGCAATTGAAGGTCCTTATGAATTTGCTAGATTATCGTCTGTAATGAATCAAATGGCTACTGATATTGAAGATCAGATTAATAAATTAACTGATGATAGAAACACATATTCTTCAATACTATCTTCAATGGTTGAAGGGGTACTTGTAACAGATCAAAATAAAAGAATTACTCTTTGTAACAGATCAGCTATTAACTACTTTGGTTTAGATGTAACAGAACCTGTTACTTTAATAGGTCTTTTCTCTGATATTAAATTTGATACAGTAGTATCAAATGCAATGAGAGATGATGTTGCTGCTTCCTATATATTTTCAAGATTTGAAAATCTAAGTGGTGATAGTGCTAAGATTGTTGGAGCTGGAGAGGATAGGACCTATCAAGTAATTATTGCTCCTATTACCGACAAAGGTAATTGTACTGGCTCAGTGTTAACATTCAATGATGTAAGTGAATTGAAACATCTTGAAAATGTTAGAAAAGATTTTGTTTCAAATGTATCTCATGAATTAAAGACACCGTTAACTTCCATAACCGGATTTGCAGATATATTAGTTCATGAAACGTTAGATGATGTGAAGACAAAGAAATATGCTAAAATTATAGAAAAGAACTCTCTCCAAATGAAAGATGTTATTGATGATTTATTAACTTTAGCTTCTCTCGAGAAAGATAATATTCAAATTGAAATGAAGGTTGAATCGGTAAATCCAATTATAGAGGAGGCTCTTGAAAGTGTTGAATATAAGAAGAAAGATAAAAATATAACTATTGAATATGAAGTTCAATCTGATTTAAATATTTATTGTTCTAAACCTTTATTAAGAGTTGCCATAATAAATTTATTAACCAATGCAATTTCTTATAGTGATAATAATAAAACAATCATAATTAACACAAAAGAAACTGATAAAAACTATTTGATAAGTGTTAAAGATAATGGTGTAGGAATCCCTAAAAAAGATCAAGATAGAATATTTGAGAGATTCTATCGAGTTGATAAAGCTAGATCTAAAAGTAGTGGAGGAACAGGATTAGGACTATCAATTGTAAATCACATAATGAGCCTCCATAGTGGTAGTGTTAGTTGTGAAAGCAAAGATGGAGTTGGGTCAACTTTTACTCTTTCAATACCCAAGGAAAGACTTGATATTAGTATTTTAAAAGATAAGAGCAAAGCTCTTTATCCACAATTCTAATAACTGCTTAACAACAATATAAACTAATAATGTTAGCTTTATTGTGAACTTTAATATTCAATTAGGAGTATACTTTATTATTACCAATTGAAAGGTTACTTAAAAAAGTTTTTTTCTAAATTTGACGAATTATTGTAAAAATAAATGTAAAATTCTATCAATTAACACTTTCTTAACATTTTACTAATAATTCTCTCATTAATTAGGACTAACTTATGATTATAAAAATAATTCAAAGGAAAAATTAAATGAAAAAATTATTTACTATTTTAACTGTGCTTACAATGGCAACTACTTTTGTATTTGCTGGTGGTTCTAAAGAAACTTCAACTCCTAACAACGTTGAAATGACAAATTATACATTTGGAGGTTCTTCAACTGTTGCTCCAATAGCAAATGCAGCTATAGCTGGATTTGAAATTCAGAATGCAGGTGTAAAAGTTACTTATGAAACAACAGGTTCTTCTGTTGGTATTAAAAACCTATTATCTGGAACATTTTCACTAGCTGGTTCTTCAAGAGAATTAAAGAATGATGAAGTTACAAGTGGTGCTTATAAAACTAAAATTGCTTTAGATGGAATAACAGTAGCTGTTAATAAATCAGTTAGTATATCAAATCTAAGTATGAAACAACTTGCAAATATATTTGCTGGTAACATTACTAACTGGAAAGAAGTTGGTGGTGATGACATGCCAATTGAATTAGTTGTAAGAGATGAAACATCAGGAACTTATGGTTCTTTCACTGAGATTGTAATTCAAGATACATTAGGTAAAGATGCAACTCAAGCTAAAAAAGCTATTGTAGCAAAAGAAAATGGTGAAGTTGCAACAAAGATTGCCTCAACTCCAGGTGCTATTGGATATATCGGAATGGGCTTTGCATCAATAGTAACAGATAAGAGTGGTAAAGAACTTTCAATTGATAATGAACTTCCAACTATCAACAACGTATTAGACAAAAAATACCCAATCTCAAGAGCACTATATGTAGTAACAATGAATGCTCCTAAAGAAGGTACTATTGAAAAAGCCTTTATTGATTACTTACTAAGTACTGCTGGTCAAGATATGGTAGCAGAAAAACAATTTATCCCAGTTAACTAAAGGATACCATGAGAAATAAATCAATCAAAATTAGAAAAAGATTGGAAAGTAGTAGCAGAGTTTTTCTGCTACTATGTGGTGCTATTTCAGTCTTTACAGTAATACTAATAACAATCTTTATTGTTCAACAAGGATTGCCAACTTTTAAAACAGTTCCAATTAAGGAATTTTTATTTTCAACAGATTGGAGCCCTTCTGCTGATATACCTCATTATGGCGTAGCTTCTTTTGTAGTTGCCAGTATTGAGGTAACTTTATTATCTATGATTTTTGCTCTGCCTATTGCTCTTTCTAGTGCAATATATTTAAGTGAATTTGCAAAAGGTAGATTTGCGAAAATATTAAGATCTGGAATTGAGTTATTAGCAGGTATTCCCTCTATTATATATGGTCTATTTGGCATAGCAGTTGTGGTTCCTTTTGTAAGGAATTTTATAGGTGGTAATGGATATTCACTACTGTCTGCATCAATAATACTAGCTATAATGATTCTTCCAACAATAATAAATTTTTCTGAAGTTTCAATAAAAGCAGTACCGGATGAATTAAAAGCAGCTTCAATCGCAATGGGTGCTACAACCTGGCAAACAATCTATAGAGTCACTGTTCCCTCAGCATTAAGTGGAATTGTATCTTCTATTATCCTAGCCTTAGGTCGTGCCATTGGTGAAACAACAGCTGTAGTCCTAGTTGGTGGTAATGCTCCAATATTCAGTACTAACCCAATAGATATGGGTAGAACTTTAACTATGAATATTATTACTGATATGAGTTATGCAGAAGGGGTTCACATGAGTGCCTTATTTGCAACAGCCATGTTATTATTTATCTTCATTTTATTACTAAATTTAATTGTAGTAGCAATAATGAGAAAGGAACGTCTAGATGGATAGGAAACGATCAAATCAAATAGCATTAATATCAATTAGAATATTTTCAGCCGTTTCTATTGCAATCTTAATAGTTATATTAGGTTATTTACTATTCAGAGGATTAAGATATTCAAATCGAAAAGAAATAAAAGTAATACCTATTGCAAGTATCAATAATGAGTTTAATGTCTATGCTAACAAAAGTGCTAAATTAGATTATTTGGATTGGTTTACATTACAAAGTATGGCAATGGGAAGAGTTAGAACTCTCCGTACCATATCAAAAGTAAATGAGAAATTCCATTTATATATAGATCCAAGAGTTAGTGATCAATTTTATTCATATCTTGCAACAGATAAGTTAGATAAATTCATAATAAAAGACTCTACTGCTATTAATTATAAAGAAGACAAAGGTGGCATGATTGTATTACCTATTACAGAAAGTGCTCCCTCAGGTTATAGAAGTATAAAAATCTATGATAATGTTGTAGTTGTTAATAAAGAAGTTACACAATTATTAAATAATAAAAAGATTGGAGCGGTTACACTAACTCAAATTGAAGAGTTAAAAAATAACAAAATTGATAATTGGAATAGTTTAAATGGACCTTCTTTAAAACCTGATTTTATTGCTAATGCTAGTGAATCAGAGTTAGCAAATAATCCAGGATCAATTTCTATAGTTAAGGCTAAAGAATATTCTATGATGAAAAATGTAGAAACACTTGATGTAGTTAATATTGAAAGTGGTTGGAATATAAGCTTAGATTATCTATTAAGTAATTCCGAAGAATCTGGAAGCTTTGGTGGAATATTCTCTATTATTGTTAACACTTTAATTATGATATTTTTAGTAATATTGATATCAACCCCAATAGGATTAGGTGCTGCAGTATATCTATCTCAGTATGCAAAGAAAGGTAGGATAACTACAATAATTAGATCAGGAATAGATTTGTTAGCAGGTGTGCCTTCAATTATATTTGGGTTGTTTGGTATGCTAGTATTTGTACAATTATTTGGTTGGAGCTTTTCACTAATTAGTGGTAGTTTAACTCTATCTTTAATGATTTTGCCTACAATTATTAGAACCAGTGAAGAATCAATTAATAGTGTAGATAAGAATATGATTTCAGCTAGTAGAGGTCTTGGTGCTACAAAGATTGAGACAATCTTTAAAATTGTATTACCAGCTGCTAAGAATGGTATTGTCACCGGTATTATATTAGCGGTAGGAAGAGCCTTAGGAGAAACAGCTGCGCTAGTTTTCACAATTGGATCTTCAACAGATATTGCATCAAAGCTTACAAGTAGTTCTAGAGTATTAGCACAACACATTTATTTAACAATTATAGAAGGACAATCAATAGATCATGCTTTTTCAGCAGCTCTTGTGTTAATTATCCTTGAATTAATAATTAATACAACTGCTAAAAAACTGATGAATAAAGGAAAGAAAAATGGAAAATAAACTATTTAATGTAAAAAACTTAAGTCTCTGGTATGGAGAAAATAAAGCATTAAATGATATAAATATGGAAATAGAGGCTAATAAAATTACGGCTTTTATTGGACCATCTGGATGTGGTAAGTCTACATTTTTAAGAGTATTAAATAGAATGAATGATTTAATAGATGGTGTTAAAATAGAAGGTGCAGTTGATTTTAATGGTAAAGATATTTTTAATGATGTTGATATTATGAATTTAAGACAAGAGATTGGAATGGTATTCCAAAAGGCTAATCCATTTCCAATGAGTATTTATGATAATGTAGCTTACGGTCCTAGATTATTTAAAAAATATAAGAAGGCCGAAATGAATGATATAGTGGAAAGAGCTTTAAGACAAGCTTCACTATGGGATGAAATTAAAGATAGACTCACCACTAATGGCTTAGCCTTATCTGGAGGACAACAACAGAGATTGTGTTTAGCAAGAACTCTTGCAACAAATCCTCAAGTTATATTAATGGATGAACCGACCTCTGCATTAGACCCAATATCGACATCAAGAATTGAAGAGTTAATGATTGATTTAAAAAAAGATTATTCTATTGTAATTGTTACTCATAATATGCAGCAAGCTTCCCGTATCTCTGATACAACAAGTTTCTTTATGATTGATCAAAGTAGATGTGGTTTTTTAGTTGAAACAGGTGATACTAAAGATATATTCTTCAAACCTAGAGATAAGAGAACAGAAGATTATATTTCAGGTAAATTTGGTTAAAATATAAGGTGAGGATAGAAAAAATGGGAAAAGATAATACAGTACAAATCGATGAGAAGTTAAATTTCTTTAATGAATTACTTCTTCAAATGGTAACTCGTGTTGAAGAGGCTCTATTAAAAGCTACTGTAGCTTTTAGAGATCATGATGTTGAAATGGCAAAGAAAGTTATCGCTGATGATTATTTTATAGATCAAATGAGAGAGATGATTGAAAATGACGCAGTAAGATTATTAATAAGTGAAGCTCCTTATGGTCATTACATGAGGCATGTAATAGCTGGTTTGAAAATGGTTACCTCTTTAGAAAGAATGGGAGATCATGCAACTCACCTAGCTAAGGTTGCTTTCAAACTTGGTATTGCTCAAGATGCTGAAATTGTTATTGTTAATAAAATTGTTGAAATGGCAACAGCTGATGCTGCTATGTTTAGAGAAGCAACAGTTGCTCTAGCAAAAACAGATGCTATAGCAGCAAAAGAGATTGCAAAAAAAGATAATATTATTGATGCTTATAGAAAAGAAATTAATGAATTAATTTTTGAAGCTAATTCATCTCTTAAAACTAATAAAAATTATGGTAATGAACTATTTGAATTATTCTATTTAGTTAAAGAGTTAGAAAGGC
>JAENWY010000201.1 GCA_016649775.1 Spirochaetaceae bacterium | reverse complement strand
ATTAGTTTCAATTCTAAAATAAAACTAAGATTTTATTATATCACAATTTTTTAAGAGCAAATATTTAACAAAAGCTTTAAACTTTAAAATGAGTTTATGCTAAAAAGAAATATATCTTGATTGAGTAAACAATAAAATACTCACACCATTTTAAAGATGTGAGTAACATATTTATTTTATTAATTCATTTATTAATTAAAAATTATCAACAGCAGATCTTTCAATAACAAGACCATCTAAGTATCTATGATAGTATTCATTAAATCCATCAATATCATCTTGTTCTGCCATGAAAGTGAAGGACTCACCTTCTGAGAATACTTCATTATTTAAGAAGTCACCAAGTTTTTCTTTATCTTTCTTATTAACCACATAGGAAGCAAGTACGGCAATACCAAAAGCACCACCCTCTCCTGCATCACCTAATACTTCAACTTTATTATGAGTTGCAGCACTCATGATTAGGCCACCAACATTTTTAGTTTTAAAGAAACCACCATGGCCTACAATCTTATCAACACTAACACCTTCATCTTCAAATAATATATCTAAGCCTACTCTCATAGCACAGAGAGAAGCAAATAATTCTGCTCGCATAAAATTAGAAAGATTAAACTCTTTGATATCATTCTTAATTACCAAAGGACGACCTTCGCTAAAGCCCGTTCCATGTTCACCTGATACATAAGGATAAGTTAATAGTCCTTTACAATTCTTTGAACCATCAAGTGCTTTGTTTAATAGATAATCATATAATTGTGGAGTTGAAACATCAAGTTTTAAGTCTCCTATCATTTCTTTAAATAAAGCAATCCAACTATCATATTCACTTGTACAGTTATTTGAATGTGCCATAGCAACTGAGTGTCCCTCAGGAGTTGTAACTAAATCAAGTTTATCATAATTCTTAGTTAATGGTTTTTCTAAAACTATCATAGAGAAAACACTAGTCCCGGCAGATACGTTACCACATCTTGGAGCAACACTGTTGGTTGCAACCATACCGGTTTCTGCATCACCTTCAGGAGGACAGAAAGGTATTCCCTCAACTAATTCCCCGCTAGGATCTAATAATTGTGCCCCATCTTTTGTAAGAGTTCCTGCAAGATCTGAACAAACTAATACTTTGGGGAATATTTCATTAATACTATAATTATATCCACTATCTTTTAGGATTTTATCAAACTTCTTTAAACTATCTGGTTTATAGTCAATTCCCTCAATTGGAAACATACCAGAAGCATCACCAATACCGATAACTTTCTTATCTGTTAATAGGCGATGCACATAACCACTTAGAGTTGAGGCATAATCCATCTTAGATAGATCCACACCCTCTTTAATTAATTTATATAAATGAGCTATTGTCCAACGTTGTGGGATAGGATAATCAAAAAGCTCTGTTAATTCTTTTGACTCAACAGCTGTAATATTATTTCTCCAAGTTCTAAAAGGAGTTAATAATTGATTATCTTTATCTACAGCAATAATGCCATGCATCATTGCACTTACGCCCATTGCTTTAAAAGTGTGTAATCTAATTCCATATTTCGTTAATACAGATGTTTTTAAACTACTATAGCATTCTCTCAAACCTTCTAATATTTCATCACTTTCATAAGTCCAAATACCATCAATATTTTTATTATTCCAGTCATAATTACCACTAGCAATAGAGTTGTTTTTACTATCTATTAATACAGCCTTTATTCTTGTTGAACCAAATTCAATACCAAGACTACATTCGCCTTTTTCTAACTCAACTTTAATATCATTAATCACTTTTTAACTCCAATTTAACCATTTATGCCACTTTTTAATCAAAGTGGCACAAATGCTTCACATAATTCTAACTATATCACATTATTTGTAAAGGGGACCATAAATTTTACAAGCTCTATAATCCTGTCCTTCTTTATCCATTCCGTAAGCATTCCATGCTGCAGGTCTATAAATATCACCTTCATTAACGTTATGCATACATACAGGAATTCTTAGCATTGAACACATAGTAATTATATCAGCACCAATGTGACCGTAACTAATTGCACCATGGTTAGCTCCCCAGTTATTCATTACACTATAAGCATCCTTAAAAGGACCTTCTTTACCATCACATCTTGGTGTAAACCAAGTACAAGGCCAAGTATAATCTGTTCTTTTCCAAATTTTATCACTAACTTCATCTGGTAATTCAACAGTCCATCCTTCTGCTAATTGTAGAACAGGACCAAGTCCTTTTACCATATTTATACGAACCATAGTTACAGGCATTTCAGCTTTAGTTAAGAAACGGGAAGAGAAACCACCACCTCTAAAATAACCATTATCTGCTGCACACCAGGAAGTTTCAGCTAATACTTTCTTTTGATCTTCTTCAGTAACTTTCCACCATTCTTTCATCTCACCATCACAAACACCAGTTGCATCTAATGCAGTAGCACCTGAGTTAATTAAATGAATGAATCCACCATTTTCTTTTGCAACACCTTCAATCTCATAACCTGTTGTGCGTTTTACTGATTCAGCACTCCAATAAGATCTAACATCACTAAACATTTGTGCTCTATTGGTTAATAGTTTTAAGAACAACATGCTAACTGCATTTAATGTATCATTCTCAGTTGCTAATATATAAGGTTCTCTTGCACCATTCCAGTCAAAAGAGGTATTAAGAATAGCTTCACCAAAATCACAGTTAGGATAGAAATCTGTCCACTGTCTTTGTCCTTGGAAACCAGCTGCTAGAGCATTATGACCAAGACGTTCTTCACTCTCTTTAATATTTTCATTTCCGTTCATAAGATCTTTAATAATAAGAGCTGTTTTAACAACAAATTCCCACTGTTCTTCTTTTTCTTTATCAGAACTCTGTACTGCTTTTGGATTCTTATCAAAACCTTCTTTACAATACTCTTTGGACCATTTCATTGCTTTCTTAAATTCTTTTTCATCATAGAGGCCTTCTTTCATACGACGTATGATTTCTACCTCATCAACTGATTCAACTCTCATTCCAAGATATTCTTCAAAGAAATCAACATCTATTTGTGAACCTGCAATACCCATACATAATGAGCCAATTTGTAGGTAAGATTTACCTCTCATTGTCTTAGCAGCTACAGCTGCTCTTGCAAATCTAAGTAGCTTTTCTTCTACATCAGAGGGAATACTCATATCATCAGATTCTAAAACATCTTTACCATAAATTCCAAAGGCAGGAAGTCCTTTCTGTGCATGTGCAGCAAGTACCGCTGCTAAATAAACTGCTCCAGGTCTTTCTGTTGCATTCATACCCCAAACAGCTTTAATAGTGCTTTTATCCATATCCATGGTTTCACTACCATAACACCAACAAGGTGTAACTGATAAAGTAATATCAACGCCTTCTCTTTCAAATTGAGCTTGGCAAGCTGCAGCTTCAGGTACTCGACCGATTGAATGGTCTGCTATAATAACTTTAACAGGTTCCCCATTAGAATAATGGATATTTTCTTCAAACAATTTTTTTGCACCCTTAGCCATGTTCATTGTCTGTTCTTCTAATGAATCTCTAACCTTCATAAAACCTTGTCTAGCGTCAATAATTGGTCTGATACCAATTACAGGATATTCACCTTTTAATCTACTCTTTGCCATAATAATATTGCTCCTTTTCTATAAATATTTTTCATTGATATAATCTTTTTTATATAATATAATATTAGTATATCTGGTATAAATTAATAATCTTGTATAAAAAAAGGCAAATATTATAACATTATTCAGATTTTTGGAGTATCATATGAAATATATCACTTATAAAGAAAATAGAGTGCATGGAAGTTTAACATTTCCAGTCGGAGGCTATTATATTAATAGACAACATCCTAGATATAAAATGATTTTACACTGGCATGAAGAGGTGGAAATAATAAGAGTAATTGAAGGAGAGTTAAATATTAGTGTAGATGGAAGACATTACAAAGCAACTAAGGGTGATATTGTATTTCTTTCTCAAGGAGTACTCCATAGTGCAATACCTACAAAATGTATTTATGAATGCCTTGTATTTGATCTTAAATATCTTTATAGAAATAATACAGAATGTGCCAATCAATTAAGAGTATTTGCCACTGGAGAAAAAAAGATAAATCTTTTTTTACCAAGTGTTAATAATGATATATCCTCTTATGTTGAAATCATTTT
>JAENWY010000170.1 GCA_016649775.1 Spirochaetaceae bacterium | reverse complement strand
TTTAAGTTATTTTTTTAATCCTTTCTAAATAATAATGGCTATTGATTTCAACTTAAATGTTAAAACAATAGCCTTTATTTTTTGAACTAATTACTATTCAACTGTAACACTTTTTGCTAGGTTTCTAGGGTGATCTGGATCATTTCCTCTATTTACGGAACAATAATAAGCATAAAGTTGAGTTACTATGACACTTAGTATTGGAGCAATATAAGGATCTGTTTTTGGTATTAAGAATACCTCATCTGATACATCATCAAAAGCATGATTTCCTTCAAAAGTAATAGCAAGAGTTTTTGCACCACGAGCTTTAACTTCTTTAATGTTTGAATCCATTTTATCATATAAGAATGGTTGACAACATGTAGCAACAACAAGAGTTTTATCATCTATTAATGCAATAGGTCCATGTTTAAGTTCTCCTGCAGCAAATGCTTCTGAGTGTGTATAGCTTATTTCTTTTAGTTTCAATGCAGATTCTAAACTAATAGCATAATCAGATAATCTACCAAAATAGAATACTTTAGTTTTGTTAAATTGACGAGAGGCAAACTTTTGAATCTCAGCCTGTCTATCAACAACCAGTTGAGCTTTAGCACCCATCTCTTCAAGTTCACTCATTAGTTTTTCTCTTACTTCTAGATCTTTTGTAAGAGCACAAGTTAATAAATAAACACACATTAATTGAGTGGTAAAGGCTTTTGTAGAGGCTACAGCTATTTCTGGACCTGCTTGAGTATACATTACAAAATCAGCTTCACGAGCAACAGTAGATCCAACAACATTAGTAATAGCAATTACTTTAGCACCTTTTTGTTTAAGAATTCTCATAGCTTGAAGAGTATCAGCAGTTTCTCCAGATTGTGATATTACAATACATAAATCATTTTCATTAATAATTGGATCTCTATATCTAAATTCAGATGCAACATCAATATCTACAGGAATTCTTGCAAAGTGTTCAATAGAATACTTTGCAACAAAAGCTGCGTGATAGGCTGTTCCACAGCCAACTATTACAACATGAGTAGCTTTTTCTACTATTGAGTTAATTTCTTGTAAATCTATTTTGCCTGCATATACTCGAGCTTTATAGGTTTGATCTAAAACAAAAGGTTGTTCACATATTTCTTTAAGCATGAAATGTTCATAACCATTTTTTTGAGCAGATTGCATATCCCAATCTACGTGAGATACAGGAACTTCAACAATAACACCATCTTTATTGAAAATAGTAACATCAGTAGCGGTAACTTTTGCAACTTGATTGTCATCCAAATATTGAACCTCTCTTGAATATTCAAGAATAGGGGTTACATCACTTGCTATTAAATTAAAGCCTTCTCCAAGACCAATTACTAATGGACAGTCTTTTTTAGCAACAACTATAAGATCAGGTTCTTGTTGGCAAACAACTGCAAGAGCATAAGAGCCTTCTAGTCTTTTCATTACCTCTGATACAGCTGTAACTAGATCTCCGTTATAGTGAAAATCTATTAAATGAGCTATACATTCAGTATCTGTTTCAGATTTAAATACAACACCATGTTCTTCAAGCCATTTTCTAAGTTTATTATGATTTTCAATAATACCATTATGAACAACAGCTATATATCCAGATACATCTGTGTGTGGGTGAGAGTTAATATCACTTGGTTCCCCATGTGTTGCCCATCTAGTATGCCCAATGCCGGTTGTCCCTTCTACAGGACTTGTTTTTATTAATTCTTCAAGATTAGATAATCTTCCTTTAGCTTTTCTTATTTCAAGTTTTCTTTCTTTATTTTCACAATCAACAACAGCAATACCTGCAGAATCATATCCCCGATATTCAAGTTTCTTTAAACAATTTATTAATACATCCTGTGCATTAATATCTTTTTTTTCTTTTTCAATAAAACCAACAATTCCACACATATAGCTCTCCATCTATTAGTAATAATATAAATAAATAAATTTTAAATATATTTGATTTTATATAAATTATTCACTTTTAACTATAGCTTAATAACAAAAAATTTTAAATACATGAAAATTAGCGGTTTTTTCACATGAAATACTATATAAAAAAATAAAAAGTTAAATTAAATATTATTATCCTTAACACTATCTGTTTAATAGGAGAAAATGAAATTCAAATTTGAAAAATTATATTAATTTACTAATAATAGTAATTAATATGAATATTTTCATATTAATTCATTAAATAATCTTAAAAGAAGGAGTATAAGTTTTTTATTATGATGTTTTTACTTCTTTAATTAGAAAATAAATTATTTAAACAATTTATTTTTAAGTGAATTGGTCACATAGTTTAGTAGATTTAAGAAATTTAGTCTGGTATAATAATCACTATTAAGTACACAAGTGTATTTTATAACTAAATATATTGGAGAAATTTTTAAATGATTAAATCTGTCTTTTTTGATATGAATGAAACTTTATTAGATTTAAATTTACTTCAAAGTAAATTTGCTGAATATTTTGACAATGTTAATGTCATGAAATATTGGTTTACTCAGTTATTACATTCATCTATCGTTATTGCAGCCATGAATAATTATATCGAATTTGGGACATTGGCTTTATCAGTTTTAGAGAGCGTGGCAAGTGAATATAATGTAGTGTTAAATGAAAAAGATTTAAAAGATATTTTGAGTACTTTTAAGGATTTAGCTCCGCATAAAGATGTTAAAGAAGCTCTTAGATTATTAAGAGCTAATGATATCCAAGTTACTGCTGTATCTAATTCATCCTTAGCTATGATGAAAGAACAGTTAACAAATGCTAACATCATTAATCTTTTTGACTCATATTATAGTGTTGATTCAGTAAAAAAATATAAACCATTTGCGCCTATTTATCATTATGTTACAATGATAGAAGGACTAGATAATTCAGAAGTTTTTATGGTTGCAACCCATGATTGGGACTTATATGGTGCTAAAAATGCCGGACTTAATACAGCCTATGTTAAAAGAAAGAATTCAATTTATAATCCAAATTATCTTCAAAGTGATATTTTTGAAGATAATTTAGTAGATACCGTTAAAAGTATTATTAATTTGAATCAAACAAATTAGTTTAAATTTATTCCATGAAAAATGGATAAAAATGGAGATGAAATGAAATACGAATACAAGACTCTTTCATTTATTAGACACAAAGTTTTTACAGCAGTAAGTAAAATGGCTTTCGAAAATGATTTAAATAATATTTCAAATATTCCATTTGAAATTGTACCTGGAGATATTCATTCTTTTAGAGAAAGTGTTTTCTTAGATAGAGCTATCGTTGGTGAAAGAATTAGACTTGCAATGGGCCTTAATCTTAGAGATAGTGATAAACCTAGATCTATTTCTGAAGGTATTGAAAATGCTAATAAGCCTTCAAAATATTATGAACCACCGCTAATTAACATTATAAAATTTGCATGTAATGCTTGTCCTGACAACAAATACGAAGTAACAGACATGTGTCGTGGTTGTCTAGCTCATCCATGTGTTGAGGTTTGTCCTAAAGATGCTGTTTCAATTATTCGTGGTAAAAGTCATATTGATCAAGATAAATGTATCAAATGTGGTCTTTGTGCAAAATATTGTCCATATAATGCAATTATTCATCATGAAAGACCTTGTGCACAAGCATGTGGAATGGATGCTATTTCAAGTGACGAAAACGGTCGTGCTGATATAGATTATGAATTATGTGTTAGTTGTGGTATGTGTCTTGTAAACTGTCCTTTTGGTGCAATTAGTGATAAGAGTCAAATATATCAATTAATTCAATCTATGAATTCTAAGGATGAAGTTATAGCAATCGTTGCTCCTTCCTATTTGGGTCAATTTGGACGAAATGTGGGTTTCAATGATTTTAAAAAATCTTTATTGGAAGTTGGCTTTTCAGATGTAGTTGAAGTTGCAATTGGTGCAGATATTTGCACAATTGAAGAAGCTGAAGATTTTTTAGAAAACGTTCCAAACAAACTTAAGTTTATGGGTACATCTTGTTGTCCTTCTTGGTCAATGATGGGTAAAAAATTATTTCCAGAATATACTAAGAATATTTCAATGTCATTAACACCTATGGTATTTACAGCACGCTTTGTTAGAGAAACTCATGCTAATGCTAAGATAGTATTTGTTGGTCCTTGTAGTGCGAAAAAACTTGAAGCCTCAAGAAGAACTGTAAAGAGTGAAGTTGACTTTGTTATAACATATGAAGAATTATCTGGCATGTTAGAAGCTAAGGAGGTTAAGATTATTGGAACAGATTCCTCATTTGATAATGAAGCAACAGCAGCTGGTAGGGGATTTGCTGTTGGTGGAGGTGTTGCAAGTGCTGTAGCCTCATTAATAGCAAAAAAACATCCCGAAATGGATCCAATTCCAATTAAAGCCGCTGAAGGACTTAAAGAATGTAGAGAAATGTTGAAGGATGCAGCAAAGGGTAAATATGATGGTTACCTTCTTGAAGGCATGGGTTGTCCTGGTGGTTGTGTTGCGGGAGCTGGTTGTATCGTTAAATCAAATACAGCTGAGGTACAAGTTAAAAAAGCAGTTAAACAATCTAAATTAAAAGATTCCGATGAATCACAGTATTCTGATAAAGTATATTTACTTAAAAATTTTGGAAAGCATTAGTATCGATTTGTGAATTATAATTTATTATCAATGCTCACAACTTAAGGAATAACTGGTAAGTCTTTTATGTAATAACAGTTTATTCATTGCTTTAATGTAGGATATCTATCCTCAGAAACATGCGTAATGAGCTTAAGTTGTGAACATTGATTTATTATTGATAAAAGTCATTGATTATCGTCTTTTGTAGATTTACAAATTGAATAAAGGATAATAATCAATGATTAAATTG
>JAENWY010000155.1 GCA_016649775.1 Spirochaetaceae bacterium | reverse complement strand
TACTATTTTTAAATTGGGCAAACTTGTTAAGGTATTTTTTAAACCCTTCATCATCACCCTCCATAGCCTTAATTAATTCTTTTTCATCAAAAACTAAATTCTTTAATGACTCTTCTTCTTCTTCCTCTATATAATTAGACAATTCATGGTTCTCGAATAATTCTTCAAAAGCATTCGCGGTTAACTCATCTAATTTATCATCAGATAAATTATTCATATCATTAGAAGCATCTTTGTTATCGATGATTATTTTGGAAAATATTTTTCTAACATCTCTCCAAGTATCAACCCCTCGGTGAGAATTTACAAAAGAATTATCGATATATATTAATAATGAAGGAATTAACTTATCTAAGTTGTTTTTACTACCATCCTCATCAAATTCTTTAAAAACTATGTATAAATTAGAAATAATAGACTCATATAATTTCTTTACTTCTCTTAGTGCATTCAAACTATCACCAATAATTAAGGAATTACAAATATTAAAAAAACTCATTACTTTTCTTTCAAAGAAAATATTAGTTAAAAATTTTTCATTACGTCCACTTTCTTTACCACCAACAAATATTAATTTATCATCAAAATCACTCAAATCATCAATTCTATCTTCATATTCTCCCAGGGGAAGGCAAGAGGGAATAACATCTCCCGCTCTATACCAATAAGCATTTTCAATACTTTTAAATAAATTAAGATATTTTATAGATAAATTTACACTAGAAGTTTCAATTTGTGACGATTCTATAACTTTAATTGAAACATCATTATTATTTAAGAAGTTATTTTTGTAATTTGTAAAATATTTGTTAATAACCTCTTTATCTTTATTAGAAGTAATTTTTTGTTTCCCTAAAATCATTTTCATAACCATAGTATCTTTATTTCTAGTCATATAATTGAAAGATTCTCTTTCTATAATTTCAACAGCTTCTTTTTCACTATTATATGAAAGTTCCTCAGAATCATAAAATTCGTCAAAAATAATTCTAATATACTTTTCAAAAATGACTGTTAAACTTACTAAGCTCGGAATTGATTCAAAATAATAGGGAAGATAATTTATAGTATCAATAATTGAGTGCACACACTGAATTTCCATATTATTTATTAAAGGAATAAAATTTCCCTTGTCTTCAAATGGATCATAAATTAATGGAAATTCATAACCTCCTGTTACAGGAGATATTGAATCAAAATAGAAATCACCAAAATTATTAGTTAAATAAGAACTACTAAAATCTAGGGAGTAATTTTGATATCCCTTTGTTATAACTTTATCCACATCTTGATAGGTAATAAATTTTATGCTTTCTGTTATTGGAGATTGAAATTTGACAAATTTGTGTTTTGGGTCTTTAATAAGGAAATATTTATATAACCAAGAATGATAAGAATTATCAAATTCACTAAAATCCGGAGTATTTAAAAAGTTCCTTTTATCAAAATCGCTAAAATAATCCATAAACTTTTCTAAATATTCAATTTCACTATAGCCTTCATTCAATTCAAAAGTTGTTCTTTTTTTCTCATCTAAATAAGCTTCAAAAACAGAATAGTTTCCTCTCTTATCTTTTTCATTTAATGCTATCGATACTGTAATTGTTTGACATAAAGTATTTATAATCCTCATTGCAAAACTATAATTTTTTATAGCCATAGCATTTGTTAAAGAATGGAAGGATTTATATATAACTTCTAAGTTTTTCCTATTTAAAGATGAGAGCTTACTATTTTCCAAACAATCAAGAAGATTCTCTTTATCAACATGTTTTATAAATTGATTCAAAATAGATAAAGTATATAAACTAATTTGATAGGCAATAATATGCCTTTGACTTGTAAAAGATATAGTTTTACTATTACTACTATCACTCTCTAATACTTTCTTTAGTTCATTAATTAATTCAGCACTAATATCTAATTCAGTATCAAAAATATCAAGGACCATATAATACTCCATATTCATTCAATAATTTATTATACAGTATAATATTACAAATGTATAATATTATTGAGAACACTAGTACCATAAATAATAATGATTTAATAAAAAGTAGTTATACAATCAAATTCACCTTTCTTTGCTATTAAAGAAGGATTGTCAGAAATTCCCATTATTTCAAAACAGGCTGAACCGGATCCACTCAATAGTAAAAAATTATTAGGGTTTTTAACTCTATCTAAAACATCGTTTTTAATAACTCTTTCGAAATCGTTAAAAAAATATTCTTTCCAAGCAGAAACACCTTCATTAAAAATTGATAATAATTTCTCATCAAGTATAAAAGGAACTCTAACAATATTATCTAGTTTTAAAAAAGCATTTTTAGTTTTTATTCCTCTCTCAGGCTTAACTAGATGAACTTTATAGGGAGCCTTCATATCAATAGGAGTTACAAATTCACCTCTACCAGTTATATAGGCAAAGGTCGCTTCATAAAGAAAAAAAGGAACATCTGAACCTATTTGAGATGCTATTTCCTCTAAAACTCTAAAAGAAAGAGCACTATTAGGGTAAAGCTTCTGCAGAGCTAGCAATACGGAGGCCCCATCACTCGAGCCACCACCCAAGCCAGCTTCAAAAGGTATATTCTTCTTAATTGAAATAACTATTTTATCATTAATATTAGCGGACTTAGCCCATAATCTAGTAGCCTTAGTTAAAGTATCTTCTCCTCTTAATTGTATATTATCTAAACCTAATATCGAAATTTCTAATTCATTTGAGTCATATACTTTAATATTTATTTCATCAAATAAAGCTATACGAGCAAAAATGGACTGTAGAGAGTGAAAATTATCTATCCTTTTTTTTCCAACTGCTAGATGAAGATTAATTTTAGCAGGAGCTAAAACATTAATACTATTCTTAATTACCATATATTTAACTCCTCTAATTTTGCACTAGCTCTTTCACTCCAACCTTTATTAGCTAAAGGAGAAGCTGGACTTGGATGTAATATGGAAGAATAAGGATAAGTCTCATTTTTTAACTTTTTCTCAGCATATTTACCAATCCCTATTAAATTTTGGCACTTTAAAATCTTTTGAGTATCCCAAAGATATTCATCACATATTTCACTTATAATAATTCTAACATCTAAAGGCAATTTATCAGGAGTAACATTCTTAGCAGTTTTAGTTTTTTCCAAAAAAACTAAAGGACAATAGTTTGCAACATAAACTTGTCCCATAAGAGAATTTGAATTCCCATAATGGTCTCTCATTAAAGACCAAAATCTTTTTCCACTGACCTCAGATCTTGAACAATCTAAGCCTTGAATAGGACGACTAGGATGTTCATGTTTAGGTTTTTGTATTTCATAATCAAAATGGAAATAATCTTTTACAAAGCTTTTTTCTCCAAAAGGAATTCCATTTTGTGTCATTCCAAAAGGTCCCGGATTCATACCTAAAAATAATATTTTGGTATTTTCAATAGCATATTTTTCAATATAAGCTAAATGCATATCCAAAGCATAAGTTAAAGGATTATATACAAATAAAGAATCAGGAATCATAGATCTAGTTTTTTCTAAATCTCTTGATAATTTCTTTGTCCTAGTAATTATTTTCTTATTAACTGCAACCATTATTCTTCCTTCACTCTTATAATATCAAAGAATTTATATAAATAAAAGATAATATTTAATCTACATTATTAAAATTAAATGGTAACACTTTGTAAAATATTTACGTATTATATTAAATAAGTACTTATTTAATATATTTATTTATATATATTCATTATTATTTCACCTTTTAAGCTATTACTACTAGCCTAAAATTTATTCTTAATATAGTTTAAATGATGTGCCAAATGAAAAAAAGAAATTAAAAGCTATACTATTTGATAAAGATGGAACTCTGTTTGATTATTCAAGGGTTTGGTTTGATGTTCTTAAAAATTCTGTAAATTATGTCTTTGAATTAGAAGGTCGCCAAGATGAGGAAGAGAATAAAAAGAAATTCTTAACTCTAATGGGTCTTGATTCAAATGGCAAAACAATTTCAACAGGTGCAATATTCTCTCATAACAAAATAAATATCTTTAAATCAGGTGTTCAATTATGTTTCTCAACTAAAATGAAACCAACAACACTAGTTAGAATGATTAATGAAATTATGGATCACAATGATAAATGCATTAGCAATCAATTAGAAAAAATAGACTTTACTAAACAACAAGAATTCTTTAAAGATTTGAAAAGCATAGGTTATACTTTAGGCATTATCACAGTTGATAGAAGGGTCTCTCTTGATATCTTTTTAGAAGATATGGGTATTAAAAAATATTTTGATTATACCTCTTGTAAAGATGATCATCTCCCCAATAAACCAAATCCTAAAAGTTTCTTAGAATTTTGTGAAAAATTTAACTTTGAACCAGAGGAAGTTGCTTTTGTAGGCGATACTACCATTGATATGAAATTTGCAAAAAAAGCAAAAGCAGGATTAAAAATTGGAGTATTATGGGGTGGTTATGGTCGTACAGAATTAGAACCTGTTGCCGACAAAGTATATGATACACTATTTGATCTTAGAAAAGATACCACAATATATAATTAACAATATATAACAAAATCCTCAGAAAATTACTATTATTACAAATTCCAAAACACAAAATAGAGGAATCCTATAAACTTTTATTATTATTAATCTCGACTTAAATATACTAGCATGCTAATATTATGAGTATGAACACATTAATAAAAAATGCCTTGATAATTCCTATGACAGAAAATGGATTATCCTATAGAGGCGATATAAAAATAGAGAAAGATATAATATCTGACAACCCAAACTTTGTTGCAGACAGAGAAATTGATGCTACAAATATGATTTGTATGCCATCCCTTATTAATTCACACACTCACACATCTATGGAGTTAATGAGAAACTATAAAGATACAGCTCCTGATTTAATGTCTTGGCTAGGTGAAATTTTCCCAATTGAAGATAAACTTGTTCCTAATGATATTAAATGGGCATCCTTATTAGCAATGGCGGAAATGATTCAAAGTGGTACAACAACCTTTAATGATATGTATTTCATGCAAGATAATACTTGCGAGGCATTACTGGAATCAAAAATGAGAGCTACAATTGGTTTAACTCTTTTTGGAGATTTAGAGGCATCAGAAGCTAGGTCTGTAGAACATAAAGCAATGTATGAAAAATATAATGGAGCATCAAATGGTAGAATTGAATTCTCTGTAGCTCCTCATGCTATATACACAACAAATAGTGATAGTTATTTATATGCTAATAGATGGATTAAAGCACATGGTGGTATACTTCATACGCACATGAGTGAAACAAAAAATGAAGT
>JAENWY010000382.1 GCA_016649775.1 Spirochaetaceae bacterium | reverse complement strand
TTTAGATAATTTCTATGATAGAGATAATCCAGATTCTGCAAAGCGTGAGAAATATAAAGAAAATGGAACACATCTTCAAAAATCTGGACATGGTAGTATATGTACGACTCAAAAGGGAGATGTATACCTATGTCATCTATGTGGAAGACCTTTTATTCCAGAAAAATGCTGTACATTAGGGCGTGAGACATCCATTCAAAAGATGATGTGGACTGATGACTGGCTAGTAATGGAAGATGGATCAAATCTTGCAAAAGATAAAATTCCAGAAAGTGGTTTAAAAGAAGTCACTTGGTCATCAGAAATTGGTAAGGTAAAATTCAATCCATGGCCTGAATATTTGATATCGCCAAGAATTGAAAGAACAAACTGGACAACTATAAACAATGACGGCTCAATCACAATAAAAGGACAACAGTCGCTTTGTTCCCTTGATAGAGTAAGCTTGATAGCTCGTCAAATAAGATCAGTTTATAGCTCATTTTCAACCTCTCTTGACTTCACCCCTGTAGTATTTCAACATACCGCTGGAATTACTATGTATTATGACAATATGAATAATATATCACTTGTCAAAACAATTGAAGAAGGGAATGAAATTATTCAACTTGTAAGCGTTGAAAATGGCACAAAAAAAGAATATAGCAAAACACTATTAACATTTAAAGGAACCATTGATATGAAGTGTACTGTAAATGGCAAAAGTTTATTTTTCGCTTACAAGAGTAAGAATAGCGAAAAATGGATTATAATGGAGAATTTATTTGACACCTTTAAATTATCTGATGAATATAGCAACTATGGAGAATTCACAGGAACTTTCTGCGGTATATTTGCATCAGATCTAAATAAAAGAGATAGTTATGCAACCTTTCATTATTTTAATTACATTGATGAATTACCTTGTAATGTGGAATAGTAAATTAAAATAAACAAAGCTATTTCATACCTTTTAACAAAAAACTGATAATTAAAAGAAATAAATCATATTTTTAAACAATGTTTTCTTTTATCCTTGGGTAATATTAATTCTTGTTTTTTAACTTCAAAACAATATACACGTTCGTGAATGTTTTATTGAAAATTAGCTATTAGATCAATTACAGCTTTCAAAAGATTTTCAATAAAACATTATACTTATGTTTTTTCTACCATCAAAGATGAATTTTATAACGACTATAAAGAAAAAACTAATAAAAAGAAATTTGAGAGTATAGTTGATAATTACAAGATTGTACCTCAAAGGCCGATTGAAACAATGGGTATATGAGGCTAATAAGCTTCATATAAGACAAGTAACCTGTTTCCTTAAGACAAAAGAGAGAGCGGCGGGGTTGGTATAGTTTCTAGAGCTGAATATGATGTAAGCTCTGGAGTAATTGAAGGTACTAAGGGCTTTGTAAAAGCAGCACGACGTGCAAGCTATGGATTCAATGATTATGATTATTTTGGATTACTCATATGGTATCAAACACATGAGAATCCAAGGAAAAGGAATAACTCTTATAGTGGAAAAACTACAAGAA
>JAENWY010000314.1 GCA_016649775.1 Spirochaetaceae bacterium | reverse complement strand
TGAAGCTGGTATAGCTAGTGATGGTATTAATACAGCTGTTGGGGCAAAGCTTTTATATAATTCTAATAGAGCAGGAATTGGTGTCTTAGGGTATAAATATTATTTAACAGGCTCTCTAGCAAATAAATATTCAATTTTTCTTGAATTCGGTTTTTAAAACCTATACAACAAAAATAAAATATATTATGTTTGATTTATAATTTACTTATTGAAAGTAAATAATAAAAATATGAATTTAATAAATTATTATTATATTGTTCGATATCGAATTAAACATATAAATAGTTTATATAAGTAATAAATACATATGATAAATCAATATTACATATAATAAATTATATGCTATGTTATTTTATAGATTTAACTTTAATGTTATAATGTATTAAATAGAAATAGGTATTATGTTTTTACATGATTAATAAAAGGAAAAATATAATTTATATAAATATAAAATTTAAGGGGAAATGTTATGGAATTTAACGAGTTAAAGCAGAAGGCTTTAGAAATTCGTGAATTGACAATTCGAGAAATCGGACACTTTGGTTCAGGCCATATTGGTGGTAGTATGTCAATCGTTGAAATGTTAACTTATCTTTATTATCAAGAAATGAGAATTGATCCAAAAGATCCAAAAAAAGAGGGACGTGATAGATTTGTTTGTTCAAAAGGACATGCAGGTCCTGCTGTTTATGCTACATTAGCTACTAAAGGATATTTTCCTCTAGAATGGCTTGATACATTAAATGCAGGTGGAACTAAACTTCCAAGTCACTGTGATATGACTAAGACTCCTGGTATTGATTTCACAGGTGGTTCTTTAGGTCAAGGTTTCTCAGCTGCAATTGGTATTGCGCTAGGACAAAAAATTAAAAAAGAAAATTCAAATACATTTGTTGTAATTGGTGATGGTGAAAGCCAAGAAGGTCAAATCTGGGAAGGTGCTGAAACTGCAGCTCAATGGAAACTTGGAAACCTTATTGCTTTTACTGATTTAAACAAACTACAACTTGATGGTCCAACAGCTGACATCGTATCTATGGAAAACATTGATACAAGATGGTTAGGTTTTGGATGGCATGTACAAAGAATTGATGGTCATGATTTTGCAACAATTGATAGAGCTGTAAAAGCAGCAAAACTAGTTTGTGATCGACCATCAATGATTGTTATGGATACTCAGAAATCTCATGGCTTTATTCCTGGTGAAAATTCAACTAAGAATCATAGTATGGCTTTTAACGAAGAAGTTGCAGAAGATGCAATCAAAGCTCTACTTGAAAGAGAAGGAGTAAGATAATGAGAGATACAAAAGATTTAGTTAACATGAAAGATGCTATAATGGCAGCTATAAATGATTTAGGTGATAAAGATGAAAGAGTAGTAATGCTAGATGCAGATTTAGCATCTTGTCTAGGTTCTACTAGCTTTCAAGATAAACATCCTGAAAGATTCTTTAACTGTGGTATTGCTGAGGCTAATATGATTGGTGTAGCTGCAGGTTTATCTTCAATGGGTCTAAGACCTTTTACTCATACCTTTGGTATTTTTGCAAGTAGACGTGTATTTGACCAAGCTTTTTTATCAGTTGGATATGCAAAACAAATAGTTCATATGCTTGGTACTGATCCTGGTGTTACCGCTCAATACAATGGTGGTACTCACATGCCATTTGAAGATATTGCTTTAATGAGACAGATTCCAGGTGTAATTATTATTGAACCTAGTGATGCTCAAAGTATGTATGAATTAATGTTACAATGTTATGAAGCTGATAAATCTTCATATACTAGAGGTCCTCGTAAAGGTGTCGCTCATAGATATCCAGTTGGAACTAAAATTGAACTTGGTAAAGGTATCGAACTTGCAACTGGTTCTGATGTAGCAATTATTGCAACAGGATCTGTTATGGTTGGAGAAGGTGAAAAAGCTGTAGTAGCATTAAAGAAGAATGGCATTAATGCAACTCTTGTTGATTTACATACAATTAGACCTTTAGATACTGATTTACTAGAAAAAGTAGCTAAACGTTGTGGCAAAATGCTTGTTTGTGAAAACGGTAGATACCCTGGTGGCGTTGGTGAAATGGTAGCATCTCATCTAATCCAAACTGTTCCTGTTAAGATGGATTTCTTAAATGTTGGAGAACGTTATGGTGAAGTTGGTAATTTAGCTTATTTACAAGAAGCTTTCGGATTTACTTCTGAAAATATTGTTAAAAAAGCAACTGCTTTAGTAAAATAATTAATACAAATTAAATATTAAGCCTTCTTAGATTTTTCTAGG
>JAENWY010000353.1 GCA_016649775.1 Spirochaetaceae bacterium | reverse complement strand
CTTCTCTTTAATTCTTCAAGAGTTAGAAGTAATCCATTCTTAGCATATTGATTCTCTTTAACCCATTTTGCAACAACTATATCAATTATTGCTTGTTCATTGATTTCCTTATCATTTGAGGGTACCGTGAAATAAGAATAAACGGCACGTTTATTCTTAGGCTTTTTAGGTAATGGGATATTACCACATTGATGTTGGATGGCATTTATTAGATATGTTAAATATACAGTGATTTGAGATAATTTATAATCCTCATAATAAACTTTCTTTTTACTATGAATTCCAACCCTAATTTCCTCTACATCCCCATTTTTATCTCTAAAGCTTATATTTGTTGTTATTGGATAGACTGCCTTTAATTTGTTATATGGGACATCAAAAGATTCCTTAAAATCAAATTCAAATAAATTTTCAATTGTTTTATAGGCACCAATCTCAAAGTCAGAAGTTTTATCTAATTCTACATAAACAAAATCAAAACACTCGCGAAGAAGAAATTTATCTTTCTCAGAAAATGTTGTAAGCTTATCAAGTTTTACAAGCATAAATATATCTTCTAAAGGAAGAGTTGATGAATTCTTTTTACTATTAAGTTGAAGACTGGTGTTTTTAAATATTTCCAAAGGAACACTATTAAAATAGTCTTCTTTATTTAACGAACCCAAGTTCTGTAAATATAGTATTTCATATGCTTCCTGGATTATACTTCTATATTTGACACCCTTTAAATAAAGGGCTAAAACTTTATTTAGCTCTTTGAATTTTTTATTAAAAGATAAACCATAAATTCCATTTAAAATTTCCATTAAATATAATACTAAAAAGTTAACATGATTTTGATCTGAAATAATATTTTTTCTTATTAGTGTTCTATAGGTAAAGTAATTTATTAATTGATCTTTTGATAATGCATAATATTGAACACTATTAATTGTTAAACGAGGATTATCACAGGGAGTTTGAATTTCATATTCAACATCTTTTAAACTTATAGCATCTGCTATAAAGATACCAAGTTGGCGACTTCTATTGGTTATATATTTTTTTATTAAGCTCTCTCTAGATCTTGCATTACCTAAATTATTATTATATTCGAAATCAGATACTCTAATTAAATAATTTGAGCAAATCTCCTCTATTTCAGTTTTCTTCATTATTACCCTCAACTAATAAATTTATAGTAGCATATTTTATTATTTTTTGTAAAAGGAATATTATACTTAATTAAAATGATTATCAATATCCTATGTATTACACTATATGACAATATTATGGCCTTTAAATTAGTTTAATAAAAATATATGCAATAATTTGTATCAATAATGTATATTGATATATTTTCATACATAAAACAAGATACTTTTGAATCTTTTAAAAAAATATAAACTCTATCGACGTAATTAAAATAAATCTTAATAACTCTCCTTTATCAATAAAAAAGGGAGTAGACGAAACTATGACTTTTAAAAACTGTATGGTTAGGAAAAAATTGAATCTTAAAAATAAAGGCGCTGTCTATGACATCTAGGTTCTTTGGTTAAAAAGGAATATGTTCATAGGCATTCCTGTTATATAATTAACTATTTCCCCCTATAAATTTTAGAGCCCATTTAATTTATCTAATTCAGTAATTACAGTGTTTATATCTAAATATATTTACTTCTTAGTTAATATTAATGTTTAGTTCAATTTCATTTTAAAATAATAACATAATTAGGGGAATTAGCTATTTAATCCTAGATGTCATAGACAGAGCCAAAATAAATTAAATTTGCTATTGCAATAGGTCACATCCTATGATTAT
>JAENWY010000126.1 GCA_016649775.1 Spirochaetaceae bacterium | reverse complement strand
TATAAAAGGAGAATTTTAACATGAATTATAATATAAATTATAAATGTTATATTTACTTGCACAATTACTAATATTTTATTTTTTCCTTAAATCATTGCTCAAGGAAATATACTATGGAATTAGATAACAAACGACAGAATATAAACTATTATTCAACTCTAAAGTATATTATTGATATGTCTGGACTATCTGTTAAAGATTTTGCTAACTCAGCAACTATTTCTGAGAGTTTAATCCGACATGCTAATGATAATTGGAATCCTAAGTACACTACTATTGAGAAAATATGTTCAGTAATTCATATATCTATTCCAAGTTTTTATATTATTTCTGAATATATTGAAGGTAATTGTAAACAGGTTAAAGTTAATTATATAATTCATAATCAACAACTTGAACCCGAAGACTTATGTAAAAAATTAAAAGCATGGAGAAAAAAGCTAAAAATATCTGAAGGTAAACTTGCAGCTACTTCTGGCTTTGATAAATCAAATATTAGCAAAAGAGAAAATATTAAATGGAATTCTATTATGCTATGTTCAACACTTGAAATTTATGCAAAATGTTATGGGTTAACAATGAAACAACTATCTAGTTACTTATACGAATATTAATAAATAATTTAGTAAGAGGAGCCCTTACGGACAAAACATATTACACACAGCCCTTCGTACTACAATTACCCCATTAAAGTAGATAGTCAACTAATATAGACTTTTGCTGTTGGGGTTTTTTAGACCCATTAATTTTGAGATTCAATAAGGGTTAATTCTACCTATTCCCTAAGTTTGCAAAGTTTTAAGTCTTTTTAAATCTTACTTCTTACCTAACAATTTAACAATTTCATCACTTGTTCTATAGATTTTCCTATTCTTTTTCAGGTATTCACAAACTCTATTTTTGAATTTAAGAATACACTTATCAATATATTATACCATAATAAATTTACGTGCATTGCTTCAAGACCTCTCCATCGGGATTATTTCACCTGCAACCACAAATTTAGTCAATTGCCTGAAACTAACAATTAGACGCTTATTTACAGAAGTGCTAAGTGCTCGCCGTGGGATTGCAGGTCATAGTTATAGAAAAGATAAAAGGCCAAACACAAAAAAGTGTTGACTCTATAAAAAATTAAACTATTCTACAACTAAAAAATTTCATGGTAGTCTTTACCAACACTAATAAAATGACTTTCTTTATTTAATAATTCTTTCAAATTTTCAGGAATTTCTACTGTTTTACCAATAAGAGGTTCAACAATTGTTTCAAATTTAGCTGGGTGTGCTGTAGAAACAACAATAGTTGGGCTATCTTTAAAATGATCTAATCTTACTCTTTGCGCACAAGCGGTATGAGGACAAATTATATAATTTTCGTTTTCATAAGTTTCTTTGATTGTACTTTTAATAGTTTCATCATCAACACTCCAAGATTTTACCATTTTTCTAAATAAATCTATATCACCATAAAGATCAAATAATCTCTCCATATTACTTGGAGCACCAACATCCATAGCATTTGCTAGTGTAGCAATACTTTGACGAGGTTTATATTCCCCCGATTCTAAGTAGTCTGGTATTGTAGTATTTGCATTAACAGCTAAAATCACAGAATCAATTGGAGCCCCCATTGTAAATGCCCAATAAGCTCCACAACTATTTCCAACATTGCCAGAAGGAATAATAAAAGAAGGATTTTTACCATATAAAGCTTTATAAAGATATGAGGAATATACATAATAAACAGTCTGTGGTAATAATCTTCCAAGGTTGATTGAATTTGCACTGGATAGACCCCATTTTTCAGATAATTCTTTATCCATAAAAGCATCTTTAACCATTTTTTGGCAATCATCAAAAGTACCATCAACTTCATAAGCACTAATATTATCACCCCATACTGTTAATTGTTTTTGCTGTCTAGCACTAACACGGCCTTTCGGATATAAAACTTTAACATCAATACCTTTTTTACCATGAAAAGCTGCAGCAACTGCGCCACCAGTATCACCACTAGTGGCAACTAGAATTGTTAATTTTCTATTTTGCTTTTGAATTAATTTTTCCATTGTTGATGCAAGAAATCTTGCTCCAAAATCTTTAAAAGCAGCTGTTGGACCATGAAATAATTCAAGAGTGCTTTGTAATTCATTATTTTGAACTAAGGGTACAGGAAAGTTAAATGCATCCATACAAATAGCTGCAATATCTTCATTATTTAAATATTTATCCTCTTTAAAAAAGGGAGCTAAAACTTCAAATGCAAATTCAGGATATGATGAAATATTTCTCATATCTAAATGTACCATTGATGGAAACTCAGAAGGTACATATAAGCCACCATCATCAGCTAAACCTTTTAGTATTGCTTCACTAGCGCATAAAGGTTTTGATAATCTTCTTGTTGAAATAAAATCCATAATTTTAAACTCCTATAGTCTTGCACCTAAAAAGGCTGATAATCTTAATATGTCTGAGAATACTCCACCAGCTGTAACTTCTCGTCCTGCACCAGGACCTTTAATTACTAAAGGTTGTGTTAAATATCTGTCAGTTGTAAAACAAATGACATTATCAGTTCCACTTGCTTGAGCGAAGGGATGAGTAAGAGGATAACCAGTCAAAGAAACAGAGCACTTACCATTCTCATCAACTTTTCCTACATAACAAAGTCTTTTATTTTCTTTTTTTGCATCATTAAATTTATTTAACATAATGTCATCTAACTGATTTAACTTACTCAAAAATTCATATATAGGTAGTTTAGATAATTGTTCTGGTACCAAACTTTCAATACTCAAATCACTTACTTCAACTTTATAACCTAATTCTCTCGCAAGAATAACAGTTTTTCTTGCAACATCCATTCCTGATAAATCATCACGAGGATCTGGTTCTGTATATCCCATATTTTTAGCTTTCATAACTAATTCACTAAAAGGTACAGTTCCATCATAATTATTAAATAACCAAGCAAGAGTACCTGAAACAATACCTTCTATAGTTTTAACAGTATCACCAGTTTGAACTAAATCTTTTAAAGTACCTATAATAGGAAGACCTGCTCCAACAGTTGTTTCATAGAAAAACCTTTTTCCAGTTTTGCTACAAGTATCAAATAATTTTGTATATTCTTCATAACTTGCAGTTCCTGCTTTTTTATTAGGCGTAATTATATGAGCACCATTTTCCATCCAAGAAATATATTTTGATGCAACAAAATTGCTAGAAGTACAATCAATAATAGCTCTGTGAGGAAAATAAGTTGCAGATACATGATTAGCAAATACATCTAAATCACAAACTACTGCATTTTTTTCAAATTCTTCCATCCAGTTCTCTAAATCAATTCCTTCATCAGATAATAACATTTTTGTTGAACTAGCTATTGCTCTAATTCTAATATCTAAATCAAAGTTATTTTTGAGTCTTTCTTTTTCAGTTTTAATTTGGTCTAATAGAGCACCACCGATGTTACCAGGACCTATTAATCCAACAGATAATGCCTGTTTAGATAAGAAGAAGGCGGCATGGAGAGCTCTTAGAGCTGCTCGACTATCATTCCCATTAATAACAGCACTTAGGTTTCTTTCACTTGAACCTTGAGCAATGGCTTTAACATTTATACTAGCTTTTCCGAGAGATCGAAAAAAAGTTCCTGCAACACCTTTTGTTCCGGCCATTTTATCTCCGACTGCAGCAATTATAGCCAAGTCGTCATAGCTTTCAATCTTACTGATTATTCCTTTTTCTAATTCGTCTTTAAAAGCCTCTTTAATTGAAATAACAGCTTTTTCTACTTGATTTGTGTAAACAGCTAGTGAAATTGAATATTCACTTGAAGCTTGAGAGTATAATACAACAGAAATTTCACTATTTTTCATTGTTTCAAAGAGTAATGAGGAAAATCCTATATGCCCACTTAAACCAGCACCTTCAATGTTAATTAAAGATATATTATGTATTACTGAAAATCCTTTGACACTTGATTTATCATTATCATTTGTACCATCTGAACATGTTACAGTAGTTCCTCTATTATCAAAATCGTTCCAATATTTTATTTGGACATTAATCCCACCTTTTACTGCAATCTTGATTGCTTTTGTGTTCAAAACATCAGATCCAAAATATGATAATTCAGTTGCTTCATTAAAACTAAGAGAAGGGATAACAGTGGCACTTGGAACTTCATTAACATCAGCTGTATTTAACAATGACTTACTGTTCCAAAAAACAAGATTTGGAGATTTAATATTTACTGCAATATTTGCAGCGGCTATTTGACTATCAAAACATGTAACACTTTTATACATGGGAGCATGTACTAAAAAAACTGTATTATCTGAAATTGAGTTTAGTTTACTAGCTTCATTATAATTTATAATTTTTGCTTCAATTTTGTTTAATTTCAAAAAGTCCTTAGCAAAGTTTACAATCCAAGTACTTACTAAATAATCAAAAAATCCCATTGCCCCAGAAGAGATATCAGAAACAAGCCATACAGCTTTTAAAATATCTTCTATATTTGTAAAACCTGTTCTTATTAATTTTAGTAAATCTTCTTTTTTTGGACCTTGAAGTTTACTTGAAATTAACGAATTAATTGCTTCCTCTCTATTCTCTAACTCAATCCATACCTTTTCGTTATGAGTACGAGCTGCTTCAAATAAGCTCTTGGTATCTAAGAATTTCTCTTTATCAGAAGAAAAAACTATAACTATTGAGGAAGGAGCCGATTTAACTAATTGTAATAAATTACTGCAACCTTCATCCTTAAAAAGCATTTCTCCTTCTACGGAATGTATCTGAGAGTTTTTCATCTTTTATCCTTTTTATATATTTTGCATTTGTTATATTTTGTTTGATATATTAAACACTATAGTAAACAAACCCTTTTATATACGAAAAAGAGCCCATTTGGGCTCTTTCAGATATTCAAAGTTAAGTCTTTAAAAATATATTTTAAAGATTATCTACTGCACCACTGCGAAGGCAACGTGTACATACTTTGATGGTACATGGAGTACCTTTAACTGTAGTTTTGACAGTCACAAGATTCGGGCGGAAAACACGTTTAGTCTTAACACCAATATGTTGACCAACACCACCTTTCTTCTTTGCCTGACCTTTTCTAGGAACGTTATTGCCTGCAATAGTTCCCTTACCGCAAATTTCACATCTACGAGCCATACTTATATCCACCTTAATAAAAAATATTGTTTTTCTAACGTTGTTACTATCTATATGGAACCTTGATCGAGAATTAAAAACCCGTGAGCATGAAGCAAGGCTCAAACATATGCAAGTTGCAACTTCAAGCAAAGTACCAAATTATTAACTTTGTGTAAATACCTAAACGCTTATAGGCGTTAAGAAATTTACATCATTTTTAATAATGTTACTACTTGCTAAGTTATCAGCGCCTTAATATCATAGCGAAAACATTATTATTATTCTATAGAAAATTATAATTTTATTATACTTTATTATTTTTTTTTGTAATAATTGTTAAATTTAGAATTTTTTTTGTTATAGATATTGAAAATATATCATTTCAAGTAGTATCCTTTTTTTATATGAAAAATCAAATAAATTTATTAGTTATACAAATTCCCCAGGATTTAAATAAAGAAATTAATAATATTAGAAATAAAAGTTTTACCAAAACAGGTAATCCTTCTTTTAAAATGTTAGAACCATGTTTGCTTCTCGGTATTTACAAAAATAATAAACTCCCCAAACATATAGATAAGATATCACAACCAATTCTTATTAATAAAAATGCTCAATGTGAAGATGAGTTATTATATTTCCCTGTATATAATGAAAACGGTATTATTAATTTAAAACAAAATTTTATATTAAATGAATTAGATTTACCTTTGGATAAAAAAATCTGCAACAAATTCCTCCCTCTAGAAAAATTATTGATGGAAAATAAATATCCAATAATATTTTTGGCTTCAAATGTCAAGAATAAAGAAACTAATTCATACAATCTAAAAAAGAATTATAAAATAAATGACATTAGATTAAATTTATTAAATGTTAAATTTACTGAATTAGGTATTATTTATTCTCTTCTTGATTATCGTCATCTTTCCAATTGCAAATAGCACGCAATTTACAATTTTTGCAATTTGGATTTCTTGCAAAACAAACCCTCCTTCCATGTAGATTAATAATCATTGAAAATCGATATAAGTATTTATCTTCCAATTTAGATCTAATCAACATTTCAATTTTTGTAGGATCTTTTTCATCTACAATTCCTAATCTATTTACGACTCTCTTAAAATGGGTATCTACAATGACTGCACCTTTGTTATAAACATCCCCCAGAATACAGTTTGCTGTTTTTCTGCCAACACCTGGTAGTTTTATTAACTCATCTATATCTGCTGGAACTTCCTTATCTACCAGCTCTTTTGCACAATTAATTATATTCCTAGCTTTATTCCTATAAAAACCAGTTCTTTTAACAATATTACATACTTCATCATAAGGAGCATTGGCTAATTCTCTGGCGTTTGGATATTTCAAAAACAAATCCTTAACAACAATATTAACCATCTTATCCGTTGTTTGAGCACTTAATATAACAGAAATTAAAAATTGAAAAGACTCTCTTCTTTCTAAAAACACTATATCTATTGGCGAAGATTGATTTAATATTTGATATATGACAAATATTTTTTCTTTTTCATTCATAAAGACTCCAAATAGTTTGATTTTTTTTATTATATGTATAGACGTAAATCCTAACAAGTGCTACTCTCTCACAGGTTACGGAATGTCGCCTAGTGGCTATGGCGCTTGCTTTGGGAGCAAGATATCGGAGGTTCGAGTCCTCTCATTCCGACTA
>JAENWY010000002.1 GCA_016649775.1 Spirochaetaceae bacterium | reverse complement strand
CTTTAAATATCTGCACAGTTGAACAATGCAACATAGTTCTAATGATGATTAAAAATAATATCAATTGCGTAAAATCGACAAGTGCTGGAAGATTATTTGATGGTCTAAGTGCAGGTTTAAATATTGTAGGTAGTTCAACTTTTGAAGGAGAGGGATCAATGTCTCTTCAATTTAAAGCACAGCAAGGTTCATTAAATAATTTTCCTCTAATAAATATTCAAGAATATATGGTAAATGAAAATGATGAAAACATCTTAGATACAACTTCTTTATTTACTTCAATCATAGTAAAAGTTGCTAATAAAGAATTGAGTGTTAATGATAGTGCTCTTTATTTTCATTTAGCACTATCTCATATGATTGTTGAAGCTTGTATAAGAGAAAGGGCAAAAAGTGGACTTAACATTGTAGCATTAAGCGGTGGTGTATTTCAAAATTTACTACTTCTCTCCTCAACTAAAAATCTATTAATTAAACATAACTTTAAAGTATTAACGCATTCATTAGTTAGTGCTAATGATGGTGGAATATCTCTAGGTCAGGCAGTTGTTGCACTAGAGAGAATGAATTGAGAAAAGATTGAATCTTTATGATTCAAAAGGAGTTAAATATGTGTGTAGGATTATCTGCAAGAGTTGATAAAATAAAGAATGGTATGGCTGTAGTTGATGCAAGTGGTGTTAAAAGGGAAATATCTACTGAATTAATTGAAAACCTATATCCTGGAGATTATGTAATGGTACATGCAGGAATTGCAATTGCAAAAATTAGTAGTACTGATGAGGATGAAGTTAATAAGATTATGGAGACTATCAAAGATGCTAAGTAAAGATATAGAAAAAGCTAAATCTATTATCATGAACTATGATGGGCCACCCATTAAAATCATGGAAGTTTGTGGAACACATACTCATGAAATATTTAAGCTAGGAATTAGAAATATTCTTCCTAATAATATCAATTTAATTTCTGGTCCAGGATGTCCTGTTTGTGTAACTCCAACTGAGTTCATTGATGAAGCGATATATTTAGCATTAGAAAAAAATATTACTATATGTACCTTTGGAGATCTTATAAGAGTACCAGGAACTAGCAGTTCTTTAGGAGATGCTAGATCTAAGGGTGCAAACATTCAAATGGTTTATTCTCCCTTAGACAGTGTAGAATATGCAATAAATCACCCTGAACAACAGGTCGTTTTCTTATCAGTTGGTTTTGAAACAACTACACCAGCTAGTTGCATTGCAGTACGTAATGCAAAGAATATAGAGCTAAAAAACTTTTCTATTCTAGGGGCTAACAAGACTATGTATCAGGCATATCTAGCATTGAAGGATGCCGCTGATGCATACATTTACCCAGGTCATGTTTGTACAATGACAGGAATGAGTGAATTATATAAACTTCGCGATGAAGAAAATGTTTCAGGAGCAGTTACAGGTTTTAGTGCATCTGAAATTTTGAGCTCCCTAGCATATATTATTAGTGAAACACAAAAAAATAAACCGTTTGTTGCTAATCTCTACCCTAGAGTTGTAACTGAAGAAGGATTAATAAAAGCCAAGACTCTTGTTGAAAATACAATGGAAAGTTGTGATTCAATTTGGAGAGGACTTGGAATTATAGAAAAATCAGGAATGAAACTAAAAAAGGAGTATATAGATTATGATGCAAGAGCAAAATATGATATTCCAAAAATAGTTGGAAAACCTAACAAAGGTTGCAAATGTGGTGAAGTACTCAGAGGTGATATTAAACCGTTTGAGTGTCCACTTTTTTCTAAAGGTTGTACACCAGAACATCCAATCGGAGCTTGTATGGTTTCAAACGAAGGTGCTTGTTCAGCTTATTATAAATATGGAGAGAATTTATGGAAGAAAAATTAGTAACACTAGCTCATGGAGCAGGTGGAAAGCAAACTGCAGAACTTATTGATTCAATTTTTAAAAGTAATTTTAAATCAAAGAATTTAACAGCTGATGATGCTGCAATATTAAATCCACCAATTGGAAAAATGGCTTTTACTACAGATGGCTTTATTGTATCTCCGTTTAAATTTCCTGGTGGAAATATTGGTAAATTGAGTATTTGTGGTACAGTAAATGATTTATCATGCATGGGTGCTAAACCTATGTATTTAACAGTAGCTTTTGTTATTGAAGAAGGTTTTCCTCTAAAAGATTTAGAAGAAATTGCACAAGCAATGGCTAAAACAGCTGATGAAGCTGGAGTTGAAATTGTTGCAGGAGATACTAAAGTTGCAGGGAAAGGTCAAGTTGATGGTGTATTTATCACAACAACCGGTGTTGGTCAAATAATGGAAGGTGTTGATTTATCTGGAGCAAAAGCAAAAGATGGAGATGCAATTATTACTACAGGTGATATTGGTCGTCATGGTTGTGCAATTTTATTATCAAGAGATTCCTATGGTTTAACAGCTGATGTAAAAAGTGATTGTGCGCCTTTATGGAATACTATTAAATCAGTTTTGGATACAACTAAAGATATTCATGTAATTCGTGATGCTACTAGAGGTGGAGTAGGCACAGTTCTTTATGAAATTGCCGAACAAAGTCAAGTTGGTATTCATCTAGATTATGCAGCTATTCCTGTTGATGATGCAGTAAAAGGCGTATGTGGAATGCTTGGTTTAGATCCTCTTTATTTAGCCTGTGAGGGAACAATGGTTATCTTTGCTCCAAACGATAAAGCTCAAGCAATTGTAAAAACTTTAAACAAAGGAAAATACTCTAAGAAGGCAGCAATTATCGGACATGTAACAAATGATATGATAGCTCATGTAGTTGTTAAAACAGAAATTGGAACAGAAACTTTGTTACCTGCTCCAAGCGGAGAATTATTACCTAGAATTTGTTAATAATTTTAACATTAATTTAACTTATAATAAAAAGAGGACCATTATACTGTGGCTCGAAAGTCAAGTACTATTTGAAAAGTACACCAGTTTATTTAATAGATGAAAATTATAAGGAGATTTGAAGCTTTTCAAGTCTCCTTTTTTATTATAACGTTTTATTTAAAAGAAACTTTGTGGATCAAGAGGGATACCAGATTGTCTAATTGAAAAATAAAGTATTGGAAGTTCCTTTTCTCCAGTTAATTCAACATCTCCTAATACATCACCAGTTTTAACTTTATCACCAATTGATACTTTTATATTTGTAATATTTTTATATACTGTTTCATAACTTTCTTTGTGAGAAATAATTAAGAATGAAGTATTTTCATCTTCACCCATATCAAGCACTATTCCCTCACTTGAGGCTTTAACAAGCCCACTACCTTGAAGCAATATTCCCTCTAAATTAGTTGTAGGGTCATAAATATTTCCAACTAAAGCCTGGCCATAACGGCTTATTACTGTTCCCGTGGTAGGAGAGGAGAACTTAGCTATTGCATTACTCATTGCTGGGTGGGAGGCAACTTCACTCATATCAGGAATAAAAATTTTATCACCTACATCTAATTTTGTATCTGTTAAACCATTTAACAACTGTAGTGTTTTCCAGCCTAACATTGGACTATATTCACTAGCAATTGTGGATAACATATCACCTTTTTCTACAATATAATATTGACCATTCCTGTCAGGAATTATTAATTCAACCCCAGGAATCACACCTGTTATATTTTTAATTGAATTTATACTTATTAATGTTTGAACTTTTAAACCATATAGCTTAGCAATACTCTGAATATCTTCACCATCCATTACTAGGTGAGCGTGAAATTGTACTGCATCTTCTTTAGCTTTTTCATATTTTGCACTACCTAAATCACGTGCAATATTAGAATCACTTGTTTGTGCTAAAATAGGTTTAACCGAATCATTTATAGTTGTAACTGGAGTTGGAGCCTTTTGAGGGGTAATTACTTCAGCATTACTTTTAGACGCATCTACATTGTTTAATGAATCTACAATAGAAACTACTTTAGTTTGTTTTCCACTATTTCCATTTTTCTGAATAAATCCAAAATACACAAAAATAAATGCAATAACTATAAAAATAGCTCCAACAATAACTAGTGTTGTGTTACCTTTGTTAGAATCATTGTTTCTCTGTGAATCATTACCTTTTTTATATGGACGTCCATCCATATCGAAGTTTTCTCTATTACTCATATCGACAATACCTTTTTTATATTGTACTATAAAAAGGAAATGGATTCTACAAAAACAAATAGATTTTTTAATCTAACATTAAAAATTATCACTCTTTTATTTATTATTATTGTACTTAGGGTACTATATTTAACTATATTCAATAAAAATAATACTAAAGACTATAATGATCCCCTCGTAGCAGCTAGAGTAGTGAGAGGTGATATTGTAGATACAAATGACAAAATATTGGCAATAGAGATTCCCTATTATAGTTGTAGTCTTAGAGTTGATAAGATAGATGACCTTCAAAAAATTGCAAATATATGCGCTCCATTTTTAAATATGAATGTAGATTCAATTGTTGAAAAAGCCTCTCAATATAAATATCAAGCCTTAATTAAAAAACGAATCAATGATGATAATGTATCAAGTTTTATTGATAAAGTTAAATCTCTAAATCTTGAAAATATTATTAAAATAGAAAAAAAGACTGGACGAGATTACATCCAGAGTTTTCACGCTAGTCAAACGATAGGCTTTGTTGGTGATGATAATATAGGATTAGAGGGAATTGAATATACTCTAAATAATTATCTATCGCCATCTCCTGAATTGAATAAAGAAGTCACCTATGGCGATACGGTTCAATTAACTCTTGATATGAATATTCAATATCTCCTTGATTTAGAAGTTCAAAAAATTAATAGTAAATTTGACCCTGAAAGTATAGTAGGTATTGTTCTTGATGCTAAAACTGGAGATATTCTTGCAATGACTAGCTATCCCTGGTACGACCTTAATAATATTAGTTCTAGCACCCCAGATGAAAGACAAAATAAATCTTTATCTATGTTGTATGAACCAGGATCTGTTTTTAAGATATTTTCTCTTCCTCTTTTGATGGATATTGGCCAAGCTGATTTTAATACTCCCTTTGATTGTGATGGAAGTTTTGTATTTAACCAGGACTCAGATCCTATTACCATAAATTGTACACATGTCCATGGAGAAGTAACACCTATTGAAATGCTAAAAGTATCTTGTAATGGAGCGATCTCAACTTGGGCACTCCAAACAAATAGTGAAGAGTACTTTAAAAAATTATGTGATTTTGGTTTCAATTCAAAGATTGAGTTACCATTAAATGGAATATCAAGATCAAGAATATCAGATCCAAGTCTTTGGTCGATAAGATCAAAACCAACTATTTCATTTGGACAAGAGCTAAATACTACTGCAATAAATTTAGTAACTGCAGCTACAGCTATTACAAATGAAGGCATACTATTAAAACCACATATTGTTAAAGCTATAATAGACAGTTCTGGAAACATAATAAAAGAAAGAACTATAGAAAAAGGCAATACACTTTTTAGTACTGATATAGCTCAAATTGTTTTAGAGGGAATGGAGGCTGCAACGCAAGAAGGTGGTACAGCCATATATGCAGCAATTGATGGCTTAAGAGTTGGAGCTAAAACTGGTACTGCTCAAATATATAATCCTAAAACTAAAAGTTATGATGATGGAGGAGTATTGGCATCAACCTTAGCCATTGTTCCAATAGAAAACCCCAAATATATAATCTACTTTGCGGCAAAAGCACCAACAAAGGGATCTATTTGGGGTAGTAATATTGCAGCACCGGCAATTCATAATATTTTGGAAGGCTTATTAGCTCAAAATAAATTAAAAATAAATTCTAATTAATCTAGTAATCCACCCTTATCTGCATTCTCCCACATAGATTTAAAATCAAGAGAGAATCCATGGAACAAACTCATTATGTAAGCACCATTTGCAGGGTGTAAGCCTCTACTCATATTTCGACCAGAACTAAAGAATAATAAAGAAATATTCAATTGATTACAAAATGATAATATATTACCAATAGAATATGCTTCATCACACATAGTAACAATAACAGATCGAAGAGGATATTTACTTTCTATTTTAGTGTAACTAGAAACTAATTCACTTAATTTATATCTTGCGTTTGCACAAAAATAATGTCCTGTAGATTCTTCAGGAAGAATCTGTAACATGGCAGCTCTTAAATCCTCATCAATTTCTCCAGTATCAATTAATACTAAATCATAATTCTTACTTTCATTTAATGAAAAATCTCTTAAACTATCTGGATTAATAGTATGTATTATTTCAATATCATGCAATTCACAAATTGAATTAAGCTGAGTAGAACCACCTAAAGACAAAACGCAAATACTTTTTTTTGCCATTTCATCAACAGAAGCTGTATAAAACATTGACAGTTTCAAAAGTGATAAGGTTTTGCCAACAGCACTTGAACCATGTAAAACAAAAAATTTAGGAGGATGAAGTATATCATAGCGATTCACACTTGCACTATCTACAAGAGCATTCACAAGACGAAGCTCCATCTCCGTTAAATCTTTAGCATCTTCCCAGACCAAGTCTCCAATGACACGTTCAATCAAAGTTGAAGAAAAATCATTATCAAAAAGAGTTTTCCTCATTTGAGATATTACACCACTAGGAGCTTCTATTGATTCAGGTTTTTCAACAACTTTATCTTTAGCATCCTTAATAGAGTTATCAGAAGTTAGATAACAATTAATCTTTGTATGACCCTTTTTCCCAAAAAAAGAGGGATAAGTACATCGAGATTGTATTCTTACTGATGAGCCGTATCTTTGTCTGGCTATTTTAATAGCCTCATCATAATCTTTAGCATCTATTTGGATGAATTCCATCAAAGTGTCTCCTATAGAATAAATCTTGATAAGTCTTGATCTTGTACTACATCACCAAGTCTATCATCAACATATTTCTTAGTAATTGTAATAGTTTGACCTGCACATTCATCTGCACTAAAACTTAATTCTTCTAATAATTTTTCCATAACCGTATAAAGTCTTCTAGCACCGATGTTTTCATTAGTTGTATTTACTTCATAAGCAATTTCGCTAATTCTTCTTATTGCTTCATCATCAAATTGAATATCAACACCTTCAGTCATTAATAGTTCATGATATTGCATTGTAATAGCATTTTTAGGTTCTGTTAATATTCTTACAAAATCATCTGCAGTTAGTTCATCAAGTTCAACTCTCAAAGGAAATCTACCTTGTAATTCAGGAATTAAATCTGAAGGCTTTGATACATGGAAAGCACCACTTGCAATAAATAAAATATGTGTTGTATCAATAATACCCCATTTAGTACTAACTTGTGTACCTTCAACGATAGGAAGGATATCTCTTTGTACACCTTCTCTTGATACATCTTGACCACCACGTTGACCATCAGAGTTAGCTATTTTATCAATTTCATCAATAAAAACAATACCCATTTGTTCAACTCTATCTTTTGCTTCATCACGAGCTTTATCAGAATCTACCATTTTCTCAGATTCTTCTTCAGCTAAAAGATCACGTGCCCTCTTAATTGTACATTTTCTTTTTTTGGGTGCTTGAAACATAGAAGATAAGCTACTCATTGCATTCTGAATATCATCCATATTATTAGCACCACCAATCATTTCAATACCAATATTTTTTTGAGAACTAACGCTAATTTCAACTTCTTTTTCTTCAAGTTTGCCCTCTCGTAACATAATTCTAAATTTTTCTCTAGTAGCTTCACTGCTATCTGTAAAAGAAGTTGCTGATACATCTGTTGTTTTAGCTGGAATATTTAGTGGTAGTAATAAATCAAGAATTCTATTCTCAACCTTAACATCCACACTTTCTTTGTTTGCTTCACTAATTTCTTTAGTTACCATTTTCATGGAAATGCCCATTAAATCTCTAATCATAGATTCAACATCACGGCCAACATAACCTACTTCAGTAAATTTTGAAGCTTCAACCTTAATGAAAGGAGCATTACTTAATTTACTAATTCTACGAGCAAGTTCTGTTTTACCAGTACCTGTTGGCCCTATTAAAATCATATTTTTTGGGGATACTTCATCTTTAATTGATTCAGGCAATCTCTTACGTCTTGTTCTATTTCTAACAGCTACAGCAATTGTTCTCTTTGCTTTTGACTGTCCAATTATATATTTATCTAATTCACTGACGATTTGAGCTGGTTTCATATCGTCTAATTTTAAAAATTCACTCATTTTATTCTCCAATCTATATTCTATAATTCTTCAACGATAATTTGATCATCCGTATAAATACAAAGTTTTGATGCTATTTTAACTGATTTCACTGCAATTTCTTTAGCAGTTAAATCATTATCAACATCTAGATATGCAAGAGCTGCTGATAGTGCAAAATTACCACCAGAGCCAATACCCATTGCATTTTGCTCAGGGTCAACTACATCACCTGCGCCATTCAATAAAAATATCTTTTCACCGTCTGTTACTAGAAGCATAGCTTCTAATTGTCTTAATTGTTTATCTGTTCTCCACTGTTTAGCTAGTTCAACAGCTGATCGAGTTAAATCTCCATTGTATTGTTTCAATTTAACTTCAAATAATTCAAATAATGTAAATGCATCTGCAGTAGTTCCTGCAAAACCTGTTATAACTTTACCACCAAATAGGTGTCTAATTTTATGTGCATTTCCTTTTAATACTGTATTACCATAAGTTACTTGACCGTCTCCGGCGATTGCAACTTTACCATTCTTTCTAACTGCAACTATTGTTGTACCTTTAAACGATGCCATTTTAAATCCTTCCATGGGGATGAGCGTCTAAATAGACTTCCCTCATTTTTTTTTGCGATACGTGAGTATAAATTTGAGTTGTGGAGAGACTAGAATGTCCAAGCAGCTCTTGTACCATCCTAAGGGATGCCCCATTATCTAATAAATGAGTAGCAAAGCTATGCCTCAGAGTATGAGGTGTGAACTTCTTTTGCCAACCAAATTCTTTACATTGTTTATAAAAAATACTCTCTAGAGTTGAAATTGGCAAGCTTTTTCCCGAAATTGATATAAAGAATTTGTCTAAATCCTTTATTATTGTTATTTTCTTCTGAATTTGAAGCTTTTTCTTCTCTTCTAAATACTCTTTTGCAAGAGTTTGAGTTTGTTCACTTATAAATACTTTCCTTTCCTTTGCTCCTTTACCTTTAACAATTAAAGATAAAGAATTTACAGGAAAATCGTATTCATTAAGATTTAATGCTTCACTTATTCTACATCCGGTATCATACAAAAAGCTATATATCATTAAATTTCTCAGCGAAGCAAAATCATGAGTTTCAATATTTAATAATTGAATGACTTCTTCTTCACTTAAAAAACTAGGAAGATCCCTAGAACTTTCTTTTTGAGAAATATATTTAAATACATTTTTATTTACATATTCTCTTTTTTTACAATAATGAAGAAAAGATCTAATGCTACTAATTTTTCTTGAAATAGATTTTGGCTTTAAACCTTTATGTGTTAAAATCTCAACATAAGATATAGCATTATCAATATTTAAATCATACAAATTTATATTTTGCTTATCAATAAAAGATAAAAAATCCTTAACATCTCTTTTATAAGCTTTTATAGTATTCTCACTTTTTCTAGAAATATCTCTTAATACTGTTATATAAAAATTTAATAACTCTCTATTTTCCATTAATTAACCTTATTATTTGATTATACTTTTTAAAGCCCATTAATTCAATTAAAAAAAATTTTACGCTTTATAATAATTTTTTTTGTACTATTTTATATTTTTTAATTCAGATGTCCCATATTCTAGATTTTCTTCTGAAACTAAATCATTAAAATTAGAGATAGCAAGACATCCATCATTGTATAAAGAAAGAGACCGTTCACACCCTATTCTATCATTTACACAACTTTTATGGACATATATACTTTTACCGCTATCAAGAGTTGGTGTAATTGATCTTCTACAATCATCTAAATCAGAACATTGAAACATAATTACACAATCACATAAAGTTGCAAATATTTCATACATTTGTGAGAAATTCTTTCTAGTTGGTTTTTCATTTGGTTCAAAAATTGACAAAATAGTAGAATAATAATTGTCCTTAACAAAACTCAAACTATTAATCCCGCTACTAGATAAAACAAAACTTCTTCCCCCATTGTATTCCATAGCACGCTCTAAGGTGTAATAAAAAGTTCCTCCTCCTGTTCCTATAATCTCACAATCTTCCCTAGCCATTGAAGATGAGAAATTATATAAATTAGTTAATACATCATTATAGGCATATCTTGAACCTATAATACCAAATTTCATGTATTCATTATTTGGAAAACCTGCTGTAGAACTTAATCTAAAAGGAGGTATATCACAATTGAGTAGATTTTTAGGATAATCCATTTCATCAATAAAGCTCATATTGAATTTTTTTAACGCACTGAGACGGCTACTAATATTTATACTTTTATATAACCTATGAGTATTCATTATTTCTCTATAACTAAAATTTTCTTTTAGCATTTTTATCTTCAATTTTTCCACACTATATGGTAAAAGAGATACTAATCTTTTATTTTCACAGTTCATGAGTTAATATAGTTAACAAAAAACCTATTCTGCATTAATTTTATTATTATTTAGCAATTATAAATAATTTAGAAGTTAAATTATAAGACTTATATCCATTCTTTATTATAATTTTTTCTGAATTTTGTTATACAAGCCACCATTTTTAATACAAGATATTACAAATATATGGTATATAATTAGATTAATATTATATTAAAATATAATAAGTTAGAGGAGAAAACCATTCATGGGAAATTTAGATTTTTACAATGAGAGAAAAAGTGTAGCAGATTATATGAGACGTCTTTATGATCGACATTTAACAACAGCAAGTGGTGGAAACATAAGTCTTAGACTAAATGATAAATTATTTTGTATTACCCCATCTGCTTTAGACAAAGGCAATTTAACACCAGATTTAATTGCAATTGTTTCATTTGAAGGAGAGAATTTAACACCTCATTTACCTTTAAGTATTGAAACAGAAATGCATAGAAAATGTTTACTAGCTCGTCCAGATAGAAATGCAATAGTTCATGCACACCCTGTTTATGCTTGTGCTTATTCTACGGCTCAACCTTGTAAATTAAATACAAGATTAACAGCTGAAGCTTATTACATTATAGGTGATATTACTAATGTTCCCTACAAATTAATGGGTACAAGTGATTTAGCAGATATTGTTTCAACTTACATTAAAGACAAAGAAGTTATGTTAATGGAAAACCATGGAGCTATTGCAGTTGGAACAGATCTATTGAGAGCATTTGATTGCATGGAACTTTTAGAAAGAGCAGCTCAAATGAGTTACCTTGTTGATTCAATTCAAAACTCCCACGAATTAACTGAAGAAAGAATAAAACCTATTATAGATATGAGAGGCTAGTTAATTTTATGGAGGGTATTATTTTGAAAAAACATATTGCAATTGATTTGGGAGCAACTTCAGGACGAATTATTGTTGGAAATCTTGAAGAGCTAGAAGTTATCCATAGATTTGAAAGTTTTAATGAAAGGCTTGGGGATTCGTATTACTGGGCAATTATAAAAATCTTTTCTGAAATAAAAAAAGGATTATCATTAGCATTTAAAAAATATGGAGATGAAATAGTATCTATTGCCATTGATGGATGGGGAGTAGATTATGCGCTATTAGATGAGTCAAAATCTCTAATATCACCTATTTATCACTATAGAGATCCTAGAAACAAAGAATCTGTAAAACAAATAGTATCCCTTTTTAAAAATGAATTTGAATTATGGGAAGAAACTGGAAATGCACTTTCTTCCTATAATACTATTTTCCAATTAGCTGCTAATAAAAGGGATAGATCATCCCTTTTTGATATTGCAAAATATTATTTATCTGTTCCTGATTATATAGCCTATCTATTATCTGATGTAGTTGCAAATGAAAAAAGTGAAGCAAGTACTACAGCTTTATTTGATAGTTCTACCAATGATTGGAATTATGATTTAATTGATAAGATTAATATTCCATCTTCAATTTTTAGCAAACCAATTGATAGCGGAACAATTTTAGGTGAATTAACTGACAATCTAAAAAAAGAATTTAATATATCTCATAGTGTATCAATTATTGCTACAGCCACTCATGATACGGCTTCAGCTATTTCAATTATTGAAGATAATAGTGTATATATTTCCAGTGGAACTTGGTCCTTAATTGGAACAAACCTTAAAGAGAAATCACTTAGTAAGTTAACCTTTGATTGTGGATTTACCAATGAATGTGGTATCAACAATGAAATAACTCTTGTAAAGAATGTAATGGGAATGTGGATATCTAATTCAATAATCAAAGAAGAATTAGGCGATAAAATAAATTGGAAAGAGCTTGATGAGGCAACTATAAAAGCACTTGATTATAAGGGGCTCATTGATCCTCTCGATGAAGTATATCTTTGTCCCTCTTGTTCTAATAATACTATGAAAGATAGAGTTAGAAACCAATTAATAGAAAAAGGTTTTAGAGAACCTTCTTCTATTGAAGAATATCTTGTAGCAATATATAGAGGTCTTGCCGACGTCTATCGAAAAAGCATATCCGAATTAGAAGAAATAACTCATAAGAAATTTAAAAAATTATATATAGTCGGGGGCGGTTCAAAGAACCAAATTATTAATCAATTAACAGCTGATTTATGTAAAATTAAGGTCCAAGCAGGACCTGTTGAAGCCACTGCTATTGGTAATATACTAATACAAGAAAAAGCTTTAAATTTAATTAAAACTTATGAAAGTGGAAGAACTCTTATTAATAAGAATTATGAAACAACTAATTATTAAAAATCAAAAATATCCATTAAAAAGTTAAACTAATTAATGGATATTTTTTAGCTCTTTGACCCTATTTACTTGCTACTTCTTCAATAGCTTTATCTAGAATACTTATAGCCTCATCGATATCACTTTCACAAATTACTAAAGGTGGTACAAACCGAATAACATCAGTTCCCGCCTTTAATAACAACAATTTATTATCAAAACAATTTTTAATAATATCTTGTGGAGGATTTGTCATCTGCATACCTATCATTAATCCAAGGCCTCTAATATCAACAATTTGTTTAGGATATTTATCTTTTAATTCATATAATTTTTTCACAAGATATTTGCTCATAAGATTAACATGATTTAAAAACTTCTTATCTGAAATTTGATCTAGTACATAGGAAGCGGCCGCCATTGCTAAGAGGTTACCACCAAAGGTAGAACCATGATCTCCTGCTATAAGAATATTATCAGCCTTTCCTTTAGTAATCATAGCACCACAAGGAAGTCCACCACCTAGTGCTTTTGCAAGAGTTACAACATCAGGAGTTACTCCATAACTCTGGAAAGCAAATACTTCAGAAGTACGGCCCATTCCACATTGAACTTCATCAAATATTAAAATTAAATCATTTTTATCAGCTAATTCACGAAGGCCCTGCAAGAATTCTTTATCTGCGGGAATAATGCCACCTTCGCCCTGAATAGGCTCTACAATAATTGCACAAGTTGTACTACTAATTAAAGCTTCCACTGATTTTATATCATTATATGTAGCATAGGAGACTCCCTCTAATAAAGGAAAGAAACTTTCTTGATATTTAGCTTGTCCTGTAGTAGATAAAGATCCAAAGGTACGACCGTGAAAGGAATGATCCATACTAATTACAGAAGTGCAATTAATATCTTTACTTTTACCATACTTTCTTGCAACTTTAAGTGCTGCTTCATTTGCTTCTGTACCACTATTACAAAAAAATACTTGATCCATTTTTGATAAATTTGTTAATTTATTAGCAACTTCAATAGAATATTTGTTCCAGTAGATATTAGAACAATGGAAAATACCATTATCAATTACACGCTTAAGCGCATTTGAAAAACCTTCATCTCCATAACCTAGTAGATTTACAGCAATACCTGCACTAAAATCCAAATAATCATTTCCTTCAACATCAAAAACATGTACACCTTTTCCACCATCTAATACGATAGGGAGTTGGTTATAAGTTGGAGCAAATACGCTCTTTCCATCTTCAATTAATTTTTCCTGAATATTATTCATAACTTTATTCTTCCTCTTCCTTTAATGTAAACATAGTACCAATACCTTTTGTTGTATAAATTTCCAACAATATTGAATGCGGTGTTTTACCATTTAATATGTGAACACTTTTAACACCTTTTTCTAAGGCGTCTAGGCAACAGGTAACTTTTGGAATCATACCACCGGATATAGTACCATCTTTAATATAACTCATAGCACTCTCCATTGTTATTTTTGTAATTTTCGAAGTTGGGTCTTTTGGATCTTTTAATATGCCCTCAACATCAGTTAAAAAAACAAGCTTTTGGCATTTTAGTGCACCAGCTATTGCAGAGGCACCATAATCAGCATTGATATTATATGTCATTCCATCTTCCCCAAAGGCTATAGGAGATATTACAGGAACATAGTCTTTTTCAAGTAAAGCTTCAATTAAAGTAGTATCTACTTTCTCAATTTCTCCCACATATCCTAAATCTCTACCGCTAGGATCTATTTTCTTCTTTGCAAGTAAAGTATGACCATCCTTACCTTCAATACTAATTGCATTTATTCCTTCTCTTTCTAAATCTAATACTAATTGTTTACCAATTGAACCAACTAGTACCATTTCAGCAATTTTAGCAGTTTCCTCATCAGTCACTCTTAAACCATCTAAAAAAACACTTTTCTTCCCCATTGCACTTAGCATTTTAGATATATCTTTACCACCACCATGAACTATGATAGGTTTTAGACCCAGTAGCTTTAGCATAGCAATATCTTTAATAACAGATTTCCTAATACTTTCATTACTCATAGCACTACCACCATATTTAATGATGATTCTTTTATTATTGAATTTCTGTATATAAGGAACTGCTTCTAATAATATTTCAGCTTTCTCAATTGATTCTTTCATATCATTAACTCCTATAGTCGCCATTAATTCTTACATATTCATAAGAGAGATCGCAACCCCAGGCAGTTGCGGAATAAATACCATCTTCAAGAGCAGCTAGTACAAATACCTCTTTTTCTAGAAGTATTTGTTTTGCAAGTATTTCATCAAAAGGAATTGGAGTTCCTTTTGATATCACTTTTATTTGGCCTATCTTACTTGAAAAACTTAAATCTAAACCCTCAAGATTAAAGTATGCTCCACTATACCCCATAGCACATAGTATTCTTCCAAAGTTAGCATCAGCTCCAAAGAAAGCAGCTTTTACAAGTGAAGACTTTATTACACTACGAGCTAATTTTTTAGCATCATCTTTACTTTTAGCACCTTCTACTACCATTTCAATAAATGTACCAGCACCTTCACCATCTTTAACTATTTCTTTTGCAAGATAGGTGTGAACAATATCAAAGACTTCTTTAAAGGCTTTATATTCATTTGTTCCCTCTACTATCTTTTTACAATTAGATTCACCATTTGCAAGTACTAATACAGTATCATTTGTACTGGTATCTCCATCAACACTAATCATGTTATAACTATCTTTAATAGAGGAACCTAGTAATTTTTGAAGAGTAGATTTATCTATATTTGCATCTGTTGTAATAAAACTTAACATAGTTGCCATGTTGGGATGAATCATTCCAGAACCTTTAGCTATTCCACCAATATTTACAGTAGTTCCATCAATATCAACACTATAGGCTATTTCTTTTTTTGTTTTATCAGTAGTTAAGATTGCTGTAGCTGCATCATCTGCTGCTTTAGAGGAATGTGCTAGTTCTGTAATACTCAAATCGATCCCTTTTTTCAAAATAGCAATAGGAAGTGGTACACCAATAACGCCAGTAGAACAAACCAAAATATTTGTACCCATTAATTCATCATTCAATTGCGATAATGCCTTAGCTGTGTATAGAGCAGTCTCTTCACAGTCTTTTAAGCCCTGATCACCAGTTGCTGCATTAGCATTTCCACTGTTTATTATTATTGCATTAACATATTTGGAATTTTTAACTACTGCTCTATCGTGAACAACAGGAGCAGCTGCAACAGTATTCTGGGTAAATACTCCTGCAAAAGTACAAGGAGTTTCACTATATATTAAGGCCACATCCTTTTTTACTTTTTTTAAACCACAAGCGATACCACTTGCTAAAAAACCTTTAGCAGCACAAACATTACCTTCTATTTTTTTAATATTATTCATCATTTTTATCTCTATCAATCGTCTTTGATTGTTTTTGTATTCATTAACTAATAAGGATTAGCACAACAATTGGTTAAACCTAATGTTGGATCTAAATTAAATTTTAGATTCATATTCTGCACTGCCTGTCCAGCAGCACCCTTAACAAGATTGTCTATAGCTCCAATTGTAACAATATTATTAGTCCGAGAATCTAGTACATATCCTATATCTATTCTATTTGTTCCAAGTGTAAATCGTGTTTCAGGAAAAGTTCCATAATCTAATAAATTAACAAAAGTGCTATCATTATATAAATCGTTATAAGCTTTTGCTACCATTTCTTTTGTTACACCTTTTTTAAGTTTTGCCGTACAATTTGATAAAATACCACGGTTCATGGGTACAAGATGTGGTGTAAATTGTACAATTACATCTTTATGACTTAACTTAGAAAGAGCCATTTCAATCTCAGGAGTATGGCGATGAGTACTAACGCCATAAGCTTTTATTGAACCATTTACTTCACAAAACATTGTTGAAATATTTGCTTTTCTTCCTGCCCCAGATACACCACTCATTGCATTTATTACAATAGAGGTTGAATCTATTAATGAGTTAATCAATAGAGGAGCTAATGTTAATATAGAACAGGTTGTATAACATCCTGGATTCGCTATTAAATTAGTAGCACCGGCATTAAATGGTTTTATATCAGCGAGTGAGTACACAGCCTGTTTTAATATGTTTGCAGGAGCTGCCTCTTGTTTATACCATTGCTTATAAACCTCTGCATTATCTAATCTAAAGTCAGCCCCTAAATCAATAATTACAGTATTATCTAATATACTTTGAGAAACTAAAGAAGAGGCATGCCCAGCAGGTAGTGCTAAAAAGACTACATCACATATATTTGAAGCTTTATTTATATCTATTTCATCTAAGATTATATCCACGCTGTTTCGCATTCCTGGATAAAGAGATGAAAAGCTTTGACCTGCATATGAATGAGATGCAAGATAAACTATCTCAACTTCTGTATGATTATTTAATAAATATACAAGTGTAGCACCTGCATAACCTGTTGCTCCGATTATTCCAGCTTTAATCATAATTATCTCCTTAAACGAAAATATTGCATATTTATAAATTAAAATCAACTATTTATTGTATAAATATTTATAAAACTAAATAAATATGTAATTTTATGTATAATTCATCTTAAATAATACAATATTAATTACTGAATTTGATTGTATCTTAATTAATAAATTCCAAAGCTAATAAAATACATGCATAAATATTAATTTTTATCGTATAATTTTGCATAATATAACCCATATAAAGGAATAAAAAAAATAGTAATATAAATTACTACTTTCAATACTTAATAGATATGTACATTAGTTATCTAAAAAAATAAATCATATACAACTTTGATTAATAATAAAAAAATTACAATTAGCATGATTGGTTTAACGACCTTACTACCATGTCTAATAGCAAAACCAGAACCAATATAGCTTCCTACTACTTGAGCAAAAGCACAGGGTATAGCAATTTTGTAATTAATGTTTCCATTTATTACAAAAGTTGATAAAGCTGCAATATTTGAAGCAAGATTAATTACCTTTGCATTACCACAAGCTTTTTTGATATCCATATGCAATATGGTTGTAAAAAAGAATATGAGAAACATTCCAGTACCAGGACCAAAGAAGCCATCATATGCACCAATTACCAAAGAAATAAGAGCACATATTATATAAACTCTAGCATTTTCCACTAAAAGGACACCATCTACTGAATCTTTTTTAGATATTGTTAGGATAGCAAGAATAGGAGCTGCTACAAGAAGTAAATATTTAATAAAAAAATCACTTACTAGAAGGGTTAAATGAGATCCTATTGATGAACCAATTAAAGCAGTTATAGCAGAGAATATACAAATTTTTACATCAATTTGTTTTGATTTAATATATCGTCCTACAGCAACTGTCGTTCCACTGCAGGCTGCAAACTTATTTGTGCCTAGAGCAACATGAGACGGTATTCCAAAGGCAAGATAAGCTGTTAATGATATAAGTCCTCCCCCACCTGCGATTGAGTCGATAAATCCCGCTAAAAAAATTAGCGGAAATAAAAAGACGAGTATATGTATATCCATTAGTTTTTATTCCTCTCCATTAAGCTTTTATGAAATTTTCTATATCCATTTTCTAATTGTTTGTTGGCGATACTTGTATATATCTGTGTTGTTTTTATATCACTATGGCCAAGTAATTCCTGCACTATCCTAATGTCTGCTCCGCCTTCTAATAAATGAGTTGCAAAACAATGTCTAAGTGTATGAAGGTGTATTATTATTCCACACTCATAACAATAACTCTCTAATCGCTTTGATAAGGCTTGTCTAGTTAAAGCTCCACCTCTTCTTCCTAAAAATATTATCTGATTTTTATTCTTGGCAATAGCAACTCTAGATTCACTATAATATCTATCAAGTTTTGATCTTGCAATCTCACCTATAGGTAGTGAACGCATTTTATCCCTTTTCCCTTTTACTATCAAAAACTTTCCTAAATCATTATTTAATTTGAGAGAGATAACTTCACTTGCTCTAAGCCCACAACTATAAATTAATTCAAACATAGCTGCATCTCGAATTGATAATACATCAGCCTTATTAATTGAATTCAAAAGAATATCAATTTCTTCTTTTGTTTTTACAAGGGGAATATTGTATTCTATCTTCATTGAATCTATATCTTCTATAGGATTATCTTCTCTAATATTATTCAATATAAGATATACAATAAAAGACTTTAAAGCACTAATGTCTTTCGCACTTGTCCTAGTGGAAAGGTCACACGCCTCTTTTGTCTTAATTAAATATGCTTCAATATCTTTAGTTGTGAAATTAACAATGTAAAGGTTTGAAATTTCTAAGAAATTAAAAAATCTTGTTATTTCGGAAATGTAAACTAAGACGGTCGCATTTTGCAACCGCCTTTGATATAATAAATAATTTCTATAAGATTTTAAAATCTCAGAGAAAGAGTCCTTCATTATTTTTTGTCCCCTCTTTTCTGATATCTCAAAACAGCTGGAATATTATAATCATCTGGTTCAGAGCCATTAGCGCTTGTACCAATTCTTTGTTGTAAATCTTGCCACCTATTTACAGTAATGGCGGCCATATCGCGAGAAGGCTCTTTATTAGCTTCATTATCCGAAGATGCTACAGCAGAATTTATATTATTCGTAGAGGTATTTGTATCATTATCAGATTTCTTTCTATCTGGAGAAGGAGCGGCTCCAAATAATCGATCTCCAGTATTATCTGTAACTTTTTCAAAGCCAGTTGCAACAACAGTTACTTTAACTTTATCACCTAAATCAGGATTATAAGATTGTCCGGCAATAATCAAAGCATCTTCTGCACAGTTTTCAGTTATCAATTCAACTACATCTTGATATTCTTGAATTGTTAAGGAGTCTGTTCCTGCTAGATTTACTAAAACACTCTTAGCCCCATTAATAGAAGCATTCGCTAATAAAGGATTTGTAATAGCTTGTCTTGCTGCATCAACTGCACGGTTTGCACCCTCTCCAAAACCAATACCCATTAAGGCATCACCCTTTCCTTTCATAACAGTTCTAACATCAGCGAAATCTATATTAATTTCACCAGGTTCAGTAATTAATTCGGAGATACCCTGAATACCCATGTATAATACTTCATCGGCCATTAAAAAAGCTTGTTTTATCGGAGTATTATTTTCAACAACATTTAATAAATATTGGTTGGGAATTATAATTAAGGTATCTACTTGTGCTCTGAGTTTTTCAATACCAGCTTCAGCTAAAGCTAATTTCTTTTTACCTTCAAAAGAAAAAGGTGTTGTAACTACACCAACTGTTAAAGCATTAGCACTTTTAGCTATTTCTGCAACAATCGGGGCAGCACCGGTACCGGTTCCACCACCCATTCCTGCTGTAACAAAAACCATATCTGCATCTTCAAGTTCTTCTTTAATCGCTTCTTTACTTTCAATAGCCGCCTTTTCACCAATTTCAGGAATACCACCGGCACCAAGTCCTTCTGTTAGAGCTTTACCTAGTGTTAATCTAGTCTGCGCATTAGATCTCTGAAGTGCTTGCATATCTGTGTTCATTGCTACAAAAGAAACTTTTTTAAGTCCACTAGCAATCATTCTGTTAACAGCGTTTCCTCCGGCTCCACCAACACCAACTACTTTAATATTAGTCTCTACAGCTTGATCCCCAGAGATCATATCTTGTACTTCAAACATTCCTACATCCATATTAATAACCTTTCATCCTTAGTACTTAATACTAATCCCTAAAATAAATTCTTAAAGAATTTGGAAATTACATTTCCTTTTTTACTTGACTTCTTCTTTTTCTGTGGAGAAGATGAATCCACTTGTTTTTTAGCATTACTTTTTAATAATCCAAGTACAGTCGTATACTGGGGATTAATATAATTTCTATCTAAACCTCCTAGAGCTTCAGGAAAACCAACTCTGCAAGGTACTCTAAATATTTCACTTGCAAGATCTGTAACACCGGATAATAGAGCACCTCCGCCAACTAAGACGACGCCTCCTCCCATGTTTCCCAAATTTGGAGCTTTTAATAATTCATTTTGCAGTCTTGAAAAGATTTCAGCCATTCTGGCTTCAATAATCTTTGCAAGTTCTTTTTTAGGTAATTGTATAGCTGGAAGACCACCAACACTAGGTATTGTTATAATGTCTTCAGAAGAAACAGAGGGTACAAAGGAATGACCGCTTTCAATCTTTAATTGTTCTGCTATAGTTCTAGGCTTACTGAGTATTTGTGCAATATCATCTGTAACAGAATTTCCACCTAAATTAACACCACCTGTATATATTGGCGTTCCACTACTATAACAAATCATATCAGTTGTACCTGCTCCAATATTAATTAGTATAGTACCTATTTCTTTTTCTTCTGCAGATAATGTGACATCTGCATCAGCTAGACATTGTAGTGTAGTTCGGAAGACATTTAAGCCCAATCTTTGTACACATTTTCTATGAGTTTGACATAAAATTGAAGAAGCTGTTACAACAAGAACTTTCGTTTCCAATCTTCTTCCAATCATATCAATTGGATCTTTTATTCCTGATCTTCCATCAATTTTAAAATCTTGAACTAATAAATGTATCACTTCTCTATCTGGAGGGAGTTCAAAAGCTTTTGCCACTTCCATAGATCTAATAACATCTTCTTTCTTTATTTCTTGTTCAGGATCACTAATTCCAACTACACCTTGACTATGAGTTCCCTGGATTGATTCTCCACCAACGCCTATAACAACATCTTCTATTTCAGTTCCCGCTAATAATTGGGCTTCATTTATTACACTGTTAATAGATCTGACAGCCTGTTCTATATTTATAATAGAACCATGAAGGACACCTCCACTAGGCCTTTCACAAATGCTATCGACCATAAATTGATCATCCCGACCAATGGAGCCAATAACACATCGTATTGTCCCTGAACCAATATCAAGCCCCATCATCATTCTTTCTCCAGCCAACTATCTACCCTCCAATGTTACTTTTGTCTTTCAACAATAGCACCATGGTATACATCTAATATAATATTAGTATCAACACTATGACTAGATTCTATATTATTAGCCATGATTAGTGCAGTTCTAAATTCTGCTTCATCAAAAAATTCTCTAAATCTTAACAATGCATTAATATCGTTTAACTTAATTTCAAAAAAACCAGCTTCCACGCTACCTCTATTACAATAATAGACACTACTAATTAAATGATAATTAGCCAAAATTATATTAAATTCCTTATTAAAAGAACTGATATTTTCACTATCAATTAATAAGTTCAGACTATCTTGATCACATTCAATTATTATTAATCCCTTGCTTAGGGAATCAACATCCTCATTATTTATTGACATAACTCTAGCATTAGCTAAAATAGCAGAACCAATGTTTCCATTATTATATCGTAGTATAACATTAACTTGTCTTTTTTTTAAGTAAAATATTATTTTTTTAGGAAATTCCCGTTTTATCTGTATACTTTCTATCACAGGATTGTTTTTAACTTTGGTTTCTATAGTTTTTTTATTAATAAAAAGGATATTTTGACCTTTTAAAGAATCCAAATAGTCATAAACTGATTTTGGTACTTTATCCTTATCACAAATAATTTCAACTTTTTCTATTTTTAATCTATCACTTTTTCTTAAACCGACAATAACAAATGTTAATAGAATTGTTAATAAAATTATAAAAAATAGTTTTATTATTTTCATATTTCTTTTAATTTATATCCTTCAAATAATTTACAAAATCGGTTTCAATATTAATCTTAGAAATGTTATTAATACTATACTCCTCTCCCTCTATTAATATATTTTTCATTTCTCCACTACTCTTATTTATATCTCTTTCTAAAGTTTGCAATTCAACAATAATTTTATAAATAATTGAAGTTTCTATTATTGTAAAGAATAAATTTGTTCCCCCTTGTGATAAAAAAGGTAGTGGTATTCCTGTAGGTGGAAGAAGAGCTGTAACTACCATTACATTTATTATCAATTGTAAAGAAAGGGAACTACTAATACCAAAACAAATATAACTTTTCATTTTATCAGAACTAAATAATTTAACACTCATTGTATAACCTATTCTAAAAACTAAATAAAAAATTGCAAGTGTAACAATAACTCCGAAAAATCCAGTTTCTTCAACTAAATTTGAAAATATAAAATCATTTTGGACTTCTGGAAGTTTACCTAATTTATATATAGCATTACCTAATCCAACTCCAAATAAACCACCACGTTTGATAGCTAGAAGACTATTGTTTATTTGGTAGTTAATTCCATTAGGATCTAAACTAGGATTTAAAAAAGAAACTATTCTTTTAATTCTAAAAGGTTCTGCAAGTATTGCATAAAGAGCTGGAATTAATAAAAAAAGTCCAATAATAAAAAGCTTTTTAAAGTCACAACCACAAACTAATAACATTAAAAAACTTGTTAATAAATATAATACTGTTGTTGAATAATCTTTTTGCAATAATATTAATGAAGCATTTATTAGAACTATTATAAGAGGAATATAATCAGGATGGTTTTCCTTTGAATAATACTTAGCTATAAACAAAATAGTCGAGACTTTTACTATTTCAGATGGTTGAAAACTTGGTATAGGGCCTATCTCAAGCCATCTTTTTGCTCCTAAAATAGATACACCATAAGGTGAGTATAGAGTTAAAAGCATACAAATAATTGAAACTACAATAAGAGGATATATGAAAATTGTGATAATTTTAAAATTAATAAATCTAACTATAATTGACACAAATATAGCTAGAACGAAAAACTTAAATTGCTGTTGTAAATAATAATAATGCGGTAAATTATGTATATTAGCTTCATGATAACTTGAACTATACATAACAACCATGCCCCATAAACAAAGAGTTAAAATACATAAAAAGTATATAAAAGATAAATCTATACTTTTATTAATAATTTTTTTGCTAATACTCATATATAAACACTCTATCTATTAATAGCTGAATAAACAAAAAATGCTATTATTGAACAAATAGTAGAATATCTTGCAAATTGAGCAACTATTGATTCTTCATTCATGCCTTTTTCCTGAAATGCATGATGAATTGGAGCAATTAAGAATACTTTTTTATGAAATTTGTTTATGGAAATTATCTGTATAAGTGATGTAAATAATTCGACACTCAAGACTAATGAAGCAATTAAAAATACTGGAACAATATTTAAAACCATTGCAGTAGTAGTTAAAAAAACACCTAAGCCCATAGAACCACAATCACCCATGAAATATATAGCAGGATGTTTATTAAAATGAAAGAATGCAAATAAAGAAGATAACATACTTATAGATAAAAGAATTATTGGACTGTTAACAGATATATTTAAACCTATTAAAAAAATAAGAACAAATATAGGAAGTGATATAGATGCTAATAATCCATCAAGACCATCGGTGATATTAAAAGCATTAGCAAAATAAGCAAGAACAAATGCAATTAGAACTATTCTAATTATGGTAAAAAGAACACCCTCACTATATAAAAAAGACCAACCTAAATTTATAATTAAAAGATGATCACCCAAAATTGCAATTATTAAACCAAAAGAAAACTGCATGAATAGTTTTAACTTAGAAGAAACCCCATCACCATTTTTAGTTTTAATCTTTACTATGTCATCAATAAAACCTAATAGAGCAAAAAGAGCTGTTGAAAACAAAATAAAACTAACATTTTTGTTGAGGGGAATGAATATTAAAGAAAAAATAAAAGTAGAGGATAAAAAGGCGATACCACCTACATTAGGTGTACCTTCTTTATGGCTATGAACATCAAATAATTCTGGTTTAATTCTACTCTGAATTCCTTTTAAATATTTAATACAAAAAAGTGACAGTACAAAGGCTAAACCATATGATATAATGGCTGTAAAAACTATAATTTCAATTGTTTTTCTCATAAATATACTACATTACTCCTCTTAGGGTAGGTATTAATCGCTCAACCGCCATGGCTCTAGATCCTTTAAGTAAAAATAAATCTCCATCTCTTAAATCTTTATCAACTGCATCACGAATTTCTTCAAAATTATCACTATAAAACACATTCTTTTTATAGTTTTCAGCCTTTAGATATTTATATGCACTATACATTTCTTCTCCAAAAAGAAAAGAAGATTGTAAACCAGATTGATAAATACTTTTAGCAACAAGTTTATGAGCCCATTTTGATTCTTTTCCTAGCTCTCTCATATCTCCAAGAATTACTTTTTTACTACCTTTCCAAAATAACTTTTCTAAATAACCCAGCATACTTGAGGTAGAATTTAAAGAAGCATTATAAAAATCTTCAATGACGGTAATTCGTCCATCCGTAATCGAACCTCTTCCTACCATTGGCTTAAATAATCTTAGACCTTCAACTATTTGTTTATTAGATAATCCAATATAACGAGCAACACTAATTGCCCCAGCTATATCTTCTATTTGATGTTCACCAATTAGAGGTACTCTAATTTGCTCATTATCTATTTTAATATCATAACCAAGTAAACCACGAGAGATATAAGATATATTATCAATACTATAATTAACTAATTTAGTAGTAACCCTTCTTTGTATAAGACTTTTATATGTACAATTTTTGGAAATAAAGCCTTGTTCTAAATCAGGATGAAATATTTTTCCTTTTTCTTTAGCAATTATTTTTCTTGAGCCAAAACTTTCAAGATGAGAAAAACCAATATTTGTAATTAAAGCTTGATTTGGTTTTATCATAGATAAATGCTTATCCATTTCACCAATTTTATCAATTCCCATTTCAAATACTCCAAATTCAGTTGAAGAATCTATATTTAGAAGTGATAAAGCAATGCCTATTTCACTATTTAAATTGCCAGGTGTAAATACAGTAGTTCCTTCGGTTGTAAGAAGAGCGGCTAATGCTTGCTTTGTTGTACTTTTACCACAGGAACCTGTAATTGCTGTATAATTTATTTTAGGAAATTGTGCTACATAATTTCTTGCAAGAGCTTGTAAACCTAACAGAGTATCTTTTACAACTAATATTCCAATATTCTTATTATTTGTCATAGAAAAAACTTCACGAGCATGAGGCTCATCAATCATAATAGCCGAAGCACCAGCTTCTATTGCATTTAGAATAAATTTATGTCCATCAACATTGAAACCTTTTAAGGCAACAAAAAGTCCTAACGGAGAAACATTTCGAGAATCAATACTAATAGACAAAATTTTTAATGATGATTGTTTAATAACCACCGCGTTAGAAAAATGGGCTACACTGAAAATCCCATATTTATAATCGGAAAATCCCATAAAATGCCCCCCTTTTTACTAGAATTGTTGTATCAAATTTAATTGATAATCATTTTCAACTGCGATGTCATAAATACTTTCTGGAGTTTGTAGTGAACTAACTTGAGCTAGTAATAAATTCTTTTGTTCTATAAGAGATTGTTTTTCTCCTTCTAGAACCTTTGATTGTGACTCTAAACTATGAGTCATACCTATTTCAAACACAGGAACAAAAAGACAAGCAACCGTTGCTGCAAGACTAAATGTTGTCAATGCATGCGAAAAATTAAACTTTTTATTCAAATTTATTGAATTATTATAATCTATCATATAAATCTCCCTATAAAATTTTTAAATCTAATTCTACCTTTTTTCTATAATCCTTAACTTAGCACTTCTGCTTGGTGGATTCATCTTCGTTTCTTTGTCTGTTGCAATAATTGGTTTCTTTGTAAGAATCTTTATTGCTGCTTTCCCCCCACAAGTACATCGAGGTTGCTCAGGTGGGCAAGAACAGGCTTTAGCTAAATCTTTAAATGTCCATTTTACAATTCGATCTTCTAAAGAATGAAAAGTAATTATTGCAATTCTTCCCCCAGGTCTAAGCGCTTTTACAGCTCCTCGAAGAGCAGGCTCTATTCTATCTAATTCTTTATTAACTTCAATTCTTAAAGCTTGAAAAGATCTTGTTGCAGGATGAATGCGTCCATGTTTATAAGTAGCAGGAACAGCTTTAAAAATTATATCTTCAAGTTCACTTGATTTCTCGATATCTTTTTCAATTCTTTTTTCACAAATTGCCCTTGCAATTCTCCGTGAATATCTCTCTTCACCATACTTATATATTATATTGGCTAAATCTTCTTCACTGTAGGAATTCACTACCATACTAGCGGTTAGTGGCGATTCATCATTTAATCTCATATCAAGATTTTCTTCCTTCTTAAAAGAAAAACCTCTTTCAGATTCTGTATAATGGAAAATACTAATACCTAAATCAAAAAGTACTAAATCTATTGGTTCGCCCTGATAATCATCAAAATAATCATCAAACCAAGTATGCACAGGAACAAAACGTTCGCCAAATTCTTTCATTCGGTTTTTAGCTTTCTCTTGAATGTGAGTATCACAATCCAATCCATATACTTTTAATTGTGGGTATTCACTTAACATCATATTTGTGTGACCACCCTCGCCTGTTGTACAATCAACCATTACTGAAGGTTTATCGGTTGGTGGAATAAGATATTGTTTAACTTCATCTTTCATAACAGAGTAATGTACATATTCCATATCTAATTTTTTCCTTCATTATTCATTATATTAAAAACTTCTTCCGAAGCTGATTCTAATTCAATCATAGTATCTTCTTGCATTGCTATATATTCAGATTCACTCCATATTTCATTAAAGGAACCAGCACTAACAAATATTAATTCTTTCTTCAATTCAATTCCTACACATTCTCTAAGAGCCCGTGGAATAGCTATCCTACCCATTGAGTCAACACTAATTTCTGCAGCTGGTGCAACATAACGCCTCAATAATAATCTTGAATTACGATTGAAACTTGTGCCAACTTTACTATAAATAGCATCCTTTAACTTTTCAAAATCATTTTGTGGAAGTAATTGCAGACATTTTTCAACACCGTAGGTTAAAACAAAGATATTTGAATCAAAAGATGAACGTAATTTTTTTGGAACCATAAATCGTCCCTTCTCATCAACGGTGATTCTAAAAATACCATTATCCAAAATGTCCTCCAAAATATTTAAACTTTTACTATTACCACTATTTACCATTAATTATAACTTAATTACCACTAATTATCAATTATTAATAGATAATATCTAACGATAGAGAATTAAAAATTTGTTAATTTTTATCAAATACTAATATTTTGTTAAGTAAGTAATTATTGAGAAAAGTACATATAAATGATTTTTTTCTTTGTTGTTTCTGACATGACAAACCATAAAAGCAATAATTTCAAAGCCTTTTTGTATGTATTTTAACTAACATTTATTTCATATTTAACTTTATAAAATTTAATAATTTGTGCTATATTTCTAATTATTTTAAATAATTTATTTTGCTTTTTAAGCTTTTTAATTAAAATAAATAATAGTAATCAGTAATTATTTGTAATAAAAGAAATACTTATTATTTAATTTATCATATTGGATTTATAACCGAAAAGACCATTACTAACACTATATATAGGGATACAAAATAAAATTGTAACTGTAAGTAGTGGTAAACCATTAAATATATAATATTTAAACAAAATACATATTAGTATTCTAAAAAACATTTAAATTCTACAAATCAAATATATTAAGTTTAATTTACAAATCGTAAATTCATTATTCTATAAATATATCAATAACTTTGTATATTATTATTTTTTTAAGTTAATTATTTATGTTGTATTTAAAATGTAAAAATGAACAATGATTGAACGAAGTAAGTATAAGGAAAATATATTTTTTCTTATATTCACAAAAAAATTTTGAAAAAATAGCAAAAAAAAAGTTTTATAAAATTTTATTTTTTTTTGCATCTACCTGTATTTTGTGTAGTAAACCAAGTTTTTTTTTATAGTTTCTTTCCTGATAGTACTTATTTTTATAAAAAAAACTTAATAATTTTTAAAACTTAATAATTAATTTTTGGATAAAAACAATTCTCAAAAAATTTATGAGGGAAATATTTTAAAATATTAAAGTAATAAGTTTAGATAAGTTAGCTAAATATAGGAAAATTAGTGAGCAATTTAATTAATTTGAACATCAAATTTAAATAGCCATATTTCAATATAGAAATACAAGATTCAAGAATTTAACATCCAATTTAATGTTTGTCATATTTAAGATCTTAAATAAGGTTGAATTTGGCTCTGTCTATGAAATCTAGGGTCTTTGGTTAAAAAGGAATATTTCCATAGGCATTCCTTCCAAAGTGAATTCTAGGTTACCACAATGAGGACAAATAGAAGTTTTGTCTTTCTTTGTATAATTCTGATAAATAATCAATAATGATTGAATACTCCTACTCATTTAATTTATCTAATTCTGTAATTACAGGGTTTATATCTAAATATATTTG
>JAENWY010000319.1 GCA_016649775.1 Spirochaetaceae bacterium | reverse complement strand
ACATTGTCACACCAAATATCAAATTCAGGATCTTCTAATTGAAGTTTTGGATGTTTCAATATATTTTCAACGCATTCTTTTATTCCTTGATCAAATCTTATTTCTGCATTAAAGCTAGGAACTAGTCGTTTTAACTTACTGTTATCAAATACAACACTATTGGATTTATCACCAATTAGTTCACCTTTAAAATCGTAGGGACCGACAGCATCTAGAAAATCTGAGGATACATAATATGGTTTTAATTCAACATTTAAAGCTTGGGCTATAGCATTATAAATCTGGAACCAGGTTAAAGATTCATCTGAAGTTATTTGAACTGCTTGACCTATTACATGGATATTTCCCAAAAGTCCAATAAAAGCTTTTGCAAAATCCTTATTTGATGTCATAGTCCATAAAGAAGTTCCATCACCGTGAATAATAACTTTTTTTCCTTCTAACATTCTTTTTGCAACCTGCCAACTTCCCTTATGACCATGAACACCTAAAGGAAGTGCTCTATTACTATATGTATGACTTGGTCTGATTATTGTTATTGGAAAACCTTCATCCCTATATAAGCTCATTAAGTAATCTTCACAGGCAATTTTCTTTCTAGAATAATCCCAATAGGGATTATATAAAGGAGTACTCTCAGTAATTCTATAATCCGTTAGAGGTTTCTGATATGCAGAAGCAGAGCTAATAAAAATAAACTGTTTAGTTTTATCTTTAAAAAGTCTATAGTCTCTTTGTAAGGATGAGGGTTCAAAGGCAATAAAATCGGCTACTACGTCAAAGGTTAAATCCTGTATTAAATTGCTTACAGCCTTTTCATCATTTATATCACAGGTTAGGTAGGTTACACCTTTAGTACCTAAAACATCATTCCTTGTTCCTCTATTTAAAATATATAAATCACTATCCATACTAATTAGTTGTTTGGAAATAGCAGTACTAATTGTTCCTGTACCACCTATAAATAATATTTTCATTGTTTGCTCCTATATTTTATTTTATTTTAGATATAAAATTATTATATCTATTTTAACATATTTGTAATTATAATAAAAGAAAATATTAGCTATAAAATTTACAATTGAGAATTAGTTTTTTGTGATAATATTTGCTTTTAAACTAAAAAAAGGTTAATATAAATTATTAAATCGTTTTAGAGGATATATATAGAAAGAATGAAATCTACTGAAGTATCAATGAAAGATGTTGCTAAATTAGCTGAAGTTTCAACAGCTACAGTCTCAAATGTAATAAATGAAACTTGTAAAGTTAATGAAAAAACTAAGACTAAAGTTAATGAAGCAATTAAAGCACTTAATTATACAGTTAATTCTACTGCTAGAAGATTACGAACAGGACAATCTAAGATTGTTGGATTTGTTGTATCTAATTTAGCTCACTATTTTTATCAAGAAATTGGATCAATAATTGAAGAAGTTTTGAATAAAAATGGATATGAATTATTTTATATTAATTCTCATGAAGATCCCATAAAAGAAGCACAACAATTAGATTTATGTAATTTAGAAGATTTTGCTGGTATTATTGTAGTTCCTGTTAATAATGACTGGAAGAAACTCGAAAGCAAACTAATAAACATGCCGGTTGTTTTTATTGACAGAAAACCTATAAATATTAGAAGAGATGTTGTTTTAATTACAAACACAAAAAGTAGTTTTAACCTAACCAATATATTAATACATAAAGGAGCAAAAAAAATAGCATTTGTAGCTCCTAAATTAGATAATACAATGCAATTACGTCTAGATGGGTTTAAAGATGCAATATTACAAAATGGATTATCAGTAGACGAGGATTGTATAATATTTGGTCATAACAAACCCAAAACGTATGGTGAATTAGTTGCTGATAATGAATGGGAAGGAATATTTGATTATTTAATCTACGAGAAAAAAGTAGACTGTATCATATCTGGTAACGCACTATTTGCATTTGGAGCCGTATCTTATTTTAGAAAAAAACGCATCAAGCTACAACAAGACATTTTATTTGGAACTTTTGATAATGCTTTTTGGATGAAAAATTTAGATGAAGAAATTATTGTTGTAGAACAAAATACAAAAGCTATGGGTGAAAAAGCTGCTAATATTCTATTAAAAAGATTAAATGGCGAATCATTTATATATGATGACTATTGTATTGAAACAAAACTTTTAATAATTAATGAGAATGAATAATAATTT
>JAENWY010000029.1 GCA_016649775.1 Spirochaetaceae bacterium | reverse complement strand
TTAAGTCTAATTCCCCTAAATTTTAAGTATTGTTCCCCTTAAAAAGTGATGGTTAGTTTGTCTTTTTTCAGATTATTGAATCTAGGTTTTAAATACTTTTTCTTAAGTTGTGAACATTTAAATAAAATACTAAAGTGGACCCTATTTCAAGAACACTTTAATTAAAAATACCTCCCAAGAACTATCTCTAATTCAAAGAAGGTTATCTAATCTGAATAATATTATTATTTATTCTTTTTATTAAAATTATCTAATGAAGCTTTAGTAAAGCCTACAAAACAAGGATTAGGAGTAAGAGGTCTACTCTTAAATTCTGGATGATATTGTACACCGAGGAAGAAAGGATGATCTTTTACTTCAATTGCTTCTACTAATGTATTATCAGGGCTAACACCACCAATAGATAAACCACCATTAGATAGTTCTGTTCTAAATTCATTGTTAAACTCAAATCTATGTCTATGTCTTTCTCGAATAATATCTTCACCATAAAGAGCTCTAAGCATAGAGCCTTCTGTAGTATGGCAGGGATATGATCCTAATCTCATAGTACCACCCATTTTTTCTACATCAAGTTGGGAATTCATTAAATCAATAACAGGATGGGTTGTATGTTTGTCAAACTCTGTAGAGTTTGCATCTTCCCAACCCATTACCGCTCTACTATAAGCAATAACACTGATTTGCATACCTAGACAGATTCCTAAATAAGGAATTTTATTCTTAAGTGCATATTCAGCCGTTATAACCATTCCCTCTATTCCTCTTTCACCGAAACCACCAGGAACAATAATACCATCAGCAGAACCTAATAGTTCAGCAACGTTATCTTCTCTCACTGTTTGAGAATCAACCCAGTCAATATCAATATCACAACCATTCTGCCAACCACCATGTTTAAGAGATTCCATAACTGATAGATAGGCATCATGTAATTGAACATATTTACCAACTAAAGCAATCTTAATTTTTGTTTCTTTAGCTTTTTCAGCTCTCTTAAGAAAAGCTTTCCAATCTTTAAGATCACAAGGGCCAGTTTTCAAATCTAATTCTCTACAAACAATATCATCAAGATGCTCTTCATGTAGCATAACAGGAGCTTGATATAAAATTGGTACGGTAAAGTTTTCAATAACACAATCTGGTTTTACATTACAGAATAGTGCAATTTTATCTTTAATTGTTTGACCGATTGGACCATCACTACGAGTAACAATAATGTCTGGAAAAATACCCATAGTCATTAATTCTTTAACTGAGTGTTGAGTAGGTTTACTCTTATATTCTTCACTACCAGGAATAAAGGGAACTAAAGTTACATGAATAAATAAACAATTTTTTTCACCAACTTCATGACTAACTTGTCGAATTGCTTCTAAAAAAGGTTGTGATTCAATATCACCGGTAGTACCACCAATTTCAGTTAATACAACATCAACATGATCTTTTTCACCAACACTATAAATAAATCTCTTAATTTCATCAGTTACGTGAGGAATAATTTGAACTGTTGAACCTAAATAATCGCCTCTTCTTTCTTTTGTAAGTACATTAAAATAACATTTACCACTTGTTAGATTTGAAAATCTATTAAGGTTTTCGTCAATAAACCTTTCATAGTGACCTAAATCTAAGTCTGTTTCTGCACCATCATCTGTAATAAATACCTCACCGTGCTGATAAGGACTCATTGTACCTGGATCTACATTCATGTATGGATCAAGCTTTTGAGCCATTACCTTCAATCCTCTATTCTTCAATAGTCTTCCTAAAGAAGCTGCGGTAATTCCTTTACCTAAACCTGATACAACACCACCTGTTATAAAAATATATTTGCTCATATTTTCTCCATCCTCTATTCGAGATTTTTAATTATATCTTGACATACAAGAGTCTTACTCACTCTTCTGTCCATCGCCGTCTTTTCAATATACTTATGTGCTTTCTCTTCAGTATAACTCAAGTGTTCAACAAGAAGAAACTTAGCTCTATTTACTAGTTTTATCTCTTCTAACCTGGCTCTAAGTTTTGTATTTTCATTATGTATACCATTAAGTTTTACATTAACAGAAAAAGCAATTCCCAAAGTCTGAAAAAATAAAAAGTCATCGACAGGATATCCTAAAGTGAATATTCCATGTTCTCCGACTTTATCTATAATTTGCTTTAAATAGTTATTTTTTACCAATAAAATGATTTGAGCTTTTGTTTTTTGTGCTGCATAGAGGGCAAAAAGCTCACCCGCTTCATCTAACAAAGGAGATTTAATTATTATCAAATCAAACTCTTCTTCACTTAGCATTCTGCGGGATTCATTACTAGAAAAACAGGATACTGTTTTATCATTAATCCCATCTCTCTGTAGCCTAGTTTTTAGCAGTAAATGTTCCTTGCCTGTAGCAGCAACTAACAATATTCGTCTAAAATACACCTAGTACCCCTTAAAGCTTCTCAAAAAACAACACTCGTCCTTTTTTGTAATAATCACTAGCAGATTTACAACTTGCTATTTCAATTTCCTTTTCCTCAAAATATGAAGTAAGTACTGATTCTGGCAGAATTCTTTTTAAGAAATCACTTTTTTTAGCAATTGCTAAAGCTTCTTCTAATGAAGAGGGTAGAGATTCTACTGCTTTTGAATCAATATTATTCTTATCTAATTCATCATAATGAGGTGATTTATCTTCAATACCTTCCATAACTGCTTCACATATTAAATGGTATAAAATATATGGATTAGCTGAAGAATCAGGTGTTCTTACTTCTATTCTAGAATATTCGCCTTCTGCACTAGGAATACGAATTGCCAAGTCTCTACTACCGTAGCCCCAGCCAATTGTATTAGGTGCTTCAAAACACCCGAGTCTTTCATAGGAGTTAACGTGAGGACAACTAAAGATACAAATCTCTCTAAGTCTATTTAAAAGACCTGATACCATTTTTATATTTAGTTGTTCACCTGAAGGATATTTATCTGTTTTTAAAGATATGTTTACATGAAGACCATTTCCACTTTTATCTTTAATAGGTTTTGGTAAGAAAGATGCATAAAATCCATTACGTTGAGATATAGATTTAACTACATTCTTAAAGGTAATTAGATTATCTGCAGCCTTCAGTAATTTACCATATTTAAAGTCGACTTCCATCTGTCCTGGTCCACTTTCATGATGAGATCGCTCTGTGTAAAATCCCATCTCTTGAAGTGTTAAGCATATTTCTCGTCGTATATCTTCACCTTTATCAAGTGGGGCTATATCTAAATAGCCACCATTATCAATTGGTTTGCTTGTAATTTCACCCTCACTATCTAATTTAAATAGATAGAATTCACATTCAGAGCCGATGCCAAAGGAATAACCTTTGGCACTACTCATATCCATGAAATTTTTTAGGTTTCGTCTACAATCATTTATATAAGGTGTTTTATCGGTATTACGTAATTCACTATTAAAAAGAATTACACCACCAGAAGAAGGTCTCCAAGGAAGAATTTGCATAGTATCAGCAAGAGGAAATAATAATAAATCACTATCGCTTATACTCTTAAATCCCTTAATAGCAGAAGCATCAAAAGATATACCGGTATTGAAGGCTCTCTCTAGTTCGGCCGTAGAGATTGAAATATTCTTTTGGTTTCCAAAAATATCACAAAAGGCAAGTCTCACAAATCGAATATCTTGCTCCGCAATAAAATCAGTAATTTCATACTGAATTGATGACATAATAATCCTCCCTATACCGTTGTATACTTCTTCTTATATTCATTAACCTTACTCTGACTTAATATATAGAAGTTATCTTTATCTAAGTCAATATTTGTTATGTCAAAGAGGCTACAAAAACTTGTTACTTCTTCTCTTATACTTTCTAGCTCTTCTATAGTTGCAACACTTGCATCAATATAAGGAGATAAATCTTTTGGTAATTCATTAGATCTTAAAAAAATTCTACCACCATACATACCAGTGCCACAGAAGTTTCCAACGGGACAATTACCATTCTCTCTATATCCTAATACAATAATAGTGCCACCGGCTAGGTATTCACCACAAAAAGATCCAACTCTATTTCCAACAATCATTAATGGTTGTCTTTCATTATAAGCCTTCATATGAAGACCCATTCTGTAACCACCAGATTCTTTGATAAGAATTTTACCACCTCTCATAGCATAACCAGCTGTATCACCACTATTACCATGAACAATGATTTCACCATCATCCATGGTATCTCCAGTTGCATCCTGACAGTTGTTATGAACAGTAATTATTGAACCACCATTTAAACAAGCACCAAGAGCATTACCAGGAATACCTGTAATATCTATATTCTTTCCCTCAAGAGCACATCCTATGAATCTTTGGCCCATTACATTAGTTAATGTTACATGGGTATCTTCTTCATAACGGATAAGTTTATTCAATTCTTTATAATGTAAATCCTTTGCATCAATATATTTCATATCTACTCTCCTGCACTCTTAATACCAAGAACTTCAAGCTCTTTTTCATTTAAACCAATACCACGAAGCATCAATCTATTACCACGTAAAGCTTCAATACTATTAATTCCCATACCACCCATCATTTCTTTTAATTCAACTGTCCAAGCAGAAATTAAATTAACTAGTCTCTCTCGTCCTAATTCAGGATTCAATCGTTCAACTAATTCCTCTCTTTGTGTAGCAATTCCCCAGTTACAGTTACCCATACTGCAGGCTCTACACATATGACAACCAAGAGCAATTAATGCAGAAGTTCCGATATAAACAGCATCAGCACCTAAAGCAATAGCTTTTATGATATCTGCACTATGACGAATGCTACCTCCAACTACTAGAGAGACACTATCTCTGATTCCTTCTTCTCTAAGTCTCTGATCGCAGGCTGCAAGCGCTAATTCAATAGGAATACCAACATTATCTTTAATTCTTAAAGGAGCTGCACCTGTACCACCTCTAAAACCATCGATTGCAATAATATCTGCACCAGACCTTGCAATACCAGAAACAATAGAACTAATATTATGAACAGCCGCAACTTTAACAATGATTGGTTTTTTATAATCAGTTGCCTCTTTTAGCACATCAACAAGTTGTCTTAAATCTTCAATAGAATATATATCATGATGAGGAGCAGGTGATATTGCATCAAAGCCCTCAGGAATCATTCTTGTCTTACTAATTTCCTTATTAATCTTAGCACCGGTTAAATGACCACCAATACCTGGTTTTGCACCTTGCCCGATTTTAATTTCAATTGCTGCCCCACTTTCTAAATAACCACTATGAACACCAAATCTACCTGAGGCTACTTGGATAATAGTATGATCACCATAAGGATATAATGATTCATGAAGTCCCCCTTCACCACAGTTATAGAGAATATCTAAATCTTTAGCCGCCATTGCTAATGCTTTATGAGCATTAAGAGAAATTGAGCCATAACTCATTGCACTAAACATTATTGGCGTTGCTAGTTCAATAAATGGTGTTTCATTTATAACAATCTCACCATCATTATCAAATTCAATTTCATTATTTTTCTTACCTAAAAAAGTTCTAGTTTCCATAGGCTCTCTTAGAGGATCAATTGAAGGGTTAGTTACTTGAGAAGCATTAATTAGAATTTTATCCCAATAAATTGGATATTCTTTAGCTGTTCCCATTGAGGCAAGTAATACGCCACCTGTTTCTGCCTGTCTGTAAATATTGGTTATATCATGTCTACTCCATGAGTAATTTTCTCTAAAGCAATATTCATTTTTAACAATTTTAAGTGCATTTACTGGACAAGTTGCAACACAACGATGACAGTTCACACATTTACTATCAATTGCTAATAGTTTACCTTTTTTATCTCTTAGGTGTACTTCATTAGCACATTCGGTGATACATATTCCGCAGTCTATGCATCGATCCTTATCTCTTAATACTTCATATTCTGATTGAAAATAGTTTACTTTCATAATTATTGCTGGTCCTCCAGTTTTACAATGTAGGGAACGCCACCCTTAGGATAAGTTAATTTGTCAAAATCATTTTCTAGAATTCTGATAGCAGATTCTTCAGAGCCCATGTATACCATGTCATCTTTTTCACCTACTACAAGTGATCTTAATTTTAATCTGTCATTAAGAGCCATTAAACCACCTTCAAATCCAACAAGAATAGAGAAAGGTCCAGTAATCAAAGCACTGGAAAAGTTCTTTCTAAGATAAGTAATTTCTCGCTTTTGTTTCTCTTCCATTCTATCAATTGTACTCCAGAGAGGAGCTGCCAAAATACTAGCAACTTTATCTAAAGGAAGTCCTTGCTTCCTATGAAAATAGTCAATCATATAAGCAATAACTTCTGTATCTGTTTGAAGAGTACATTTATAGCCAAACATTTCCATAAAACGGCGGTTTGCATCATAACTTGATATTTCACCATTATGTACTACAGAAACATCTAGTAAAGAAAATGGGTGTGCACCGCCCCACCATCCTGGAGTATTAGTGGGGTAACGTCCGTGAGCTGTCCAACAATAGCCTTTATAATCTTCTAATCTATAAAATTCACCTACATCTTCAGGATAACCCATAGCTTTAAATACACCCATATTTTTACCTGATGAAATAATGCAAGCTCCTTTTATGTGTAAATTTACTTTCATAACACAACGAGCTGTATATTCATACTCTTCTAATTGGCTTTCCATTAACCTGGTACGAAGAGGTTCAACAAAATATCGCCAAATTAGAGGTTCATCTTTAATTGCATGTATTTTTCTAGTAGGTATTTTTGAAAGGTTAATAACATCAAAATGCTCTTCTAGAAATTCTTCTGTCTCTACTTTTGCTTTTCTATCATCATAAAGAACATGGAGTGCAAAGTATTCTTGGTATTCTGGATAAATACCATAGCCAGCAAATCCACCGCCTAGGCCATTGGATCTATCGTGCATTACTCTAATTGAATCTATTGCCATTTCTCCAGAAAATAGTCTTCTCTTTTTAGAAAATATTCCGCTAATTGCACACCCTGAGGGTATTCTAACTTCACCTTCTCTTTTCATTTTTGATTATCTCCTCAAAAAAAATAAAACGCCTGCAGTGGGGATAGCTTTCCCAACACTGCAGACGCCATTGTCTACTAAATATAATATTACCTAACAAAATAGACTTCATTGTCTTTTTTTGAATACTATTGAAAAAGTAAGAATTTGTCTACATAAACATTTATTACGTATCTATTATATTCATTCAAAATTATTAAAATCAGTAAAATCTATATTGTTTATTTACTTATTAATTAATTTATTTAATATTAATTTAGCTATATCTAATTTAATTTTTTATTAAATTGAATAAATATACAACAATTATTCTATAAACATACATTTTATGCATAAAATAAAAGCATTTTTTATTTAAATTCTCTTGACAATTTTTCAAATTTTTAATTATTATAACTTATCAGCAAAGGCGCTGTAGTTTGATTAAACTACTTGCGCCTTTTTTTTATACTTTTACAGGAGAAAATTATGGAAAAGGTTACAGATTATTTTGGTGAGAGAGTATTTGGAGATAACGCAATGCGCGATAGTCTTCCAAAAGATGTTTACAGAACTCTTAAAAATACTATTAGAGAAGGTAAAGATTTAGATATTGATATTGCTAACTCAGTAGCTCATGCAATGAAAGAATGGGCTTTAAGTAAAGGCGCAACACATTACACTCACTGGTTTCAACCTCTAACAGGTATAACCGCTGAAAAACACGATTCATTTATCTCTCCTACAAAAGATGGTAACGTTATATTAACTTTTAGTGGAAAAGAGTTAATTAAAGGAGAACCTGATGCATCATCTTTCCCCTCCGGTGGTATTAGATCTACTTTTGAAGCTAGAGGATATACAGGTTGGGATCCAACAAGTTATGCATTTGTAAAAGATTCAACACTTTGTATTCCAACAGTATTTGTATCTTATGGTGGTGAAGTTCTTGACAAAAAGACTCCTTTACTAAGATCTATGGAAGCAATTTCAAAACAGACAAAAAGAATTTTAGCTTTATTTGGTAAGGATTCAAAATATATTGACATTACAGTTGGACCAGAGCAAGAATATTTCTTAATTGATAGAAACCTATTTAATAAAAGAAAAGACTTAATCTATACAGGTAGAACGTTAATTGGTGCACGAGCTCCAAAAGGACAAGAACTAGATGATCATTACTTTGGTAACCTTCGTCCACGTGTAAGTGCTTTTATGACTGATTTAGATAAAGAACTTTGGAAATATGGCGTATATGCTAAAACAAAGCATAATGAAGTAGCACCAGCTCAACATGAACTTGCAACAGTTTTTACAACTGCGAACATATCAAGTGATCATAACCATATTGTAATGGAATTTATGAAGAAAGTTGCTGAAAAACATGGACTTGTATGTCTATTACATGAAAAACCTTTTGCAGGTGTAAATGGTTCTGGTAAACATAATAACTGGTCAATTTCAACAGATGAAGGTGTAAACTTATTAGAACCTGGATTAAATCCTCGTGACAATAAACAATTCTTATTAGTAATGGTTGCAATTATCAAAGCAATTGATGACTACCAAGACTTATTAAGAGCTACTGTTGCCTCAGCTGGAAATGATCACCGTTTAGGTGCAAATGAAGCACCACCTGCTATTGTATCAATGTTCTTAGGAACTCAGATATCAAGTCTTCTTGAAGATATAGCTGAAGGAAGAGGTACGTTAGAAATCGAAGGTGAAAAACTTAGATTTGGTGTACATGTACTACCATCATTGATTAAAGATTCAACAGATAGAAATAGAACTTCACCATTTGCTTTCACAGGTAATAAGTTCGAATTTAGAATGCTTGGATCAAATGAATCACTTTCATCAACAAATACTGCTATTAATACAGCTATTGCTAAATCATTCAAAGAATTTGCTGATGAACTAGAAGTATGTACTGAAAAAGCATTTGATAAATGTCTTGAAGACCTAATCAAAAGAGAATATTTAGCACACAGAAGAATTGTATTTAATGGTAATAACTACAGTGATGAATGGTTAGTAGAAGCTAAGAAAAGAGGTTTATACCACCTTCATTCATCAGTAGATGCTTTTAAAGTATTTTCAGATAAAAAGAATGTTGAATTATTCCAACAATTCAAGATTTTTAAAGAAAGTGAATTAGTATCTAGAGTAGAAATTCTGTATGATATTTATGCTAAGAAAATTAACATTGAGGCACTAACCCTCATTGATATGTTAAATGAGCAAATTTATCCAGCATGTAATAACTACTTATTTAAATTAGCAGAAGGTGCTGAGAAACTACAAAAAGTTTCAAAAGTAGCTTTTACAAAAACACAGGCTAGAATTGATGAAATTGCAACCCTAAATGACGAATTACTTGGTAGTATCGAAGCACTTGGTGCTGAATTAAGCAATGCAATGGATATTGAAGATAGTCAAGAGAAATCTATTTATCTACTTAATAAAGTATTACCATTAATGGATGAATGTAGAATAATCAGTGACAAACTAGAGTTGATTGTGGATAGTGAATACTGGCCTATCCCAACATACGGAGAACTATTATATTCCGTATAATAAGACAGAAATATTAGGAGAAAATAATTATGTGTGGTTTTGTAGGTATGTTCGATATTATAGAGTCAAGTGAGGATGATAGACAAAGAGTACTAACGATGTCTAAAAAAATTAGACATCGAGGACCCGATTGGTCTGGCATCTATTGTGGTAAAACCACCATCTTGTCTCATGAGAGATTATCAATTGTTGACCCTTTATCAGGTAAACAACCTCTTTATTCAAAAGATGGAAGATATATTTTAACAGCTAACGGTGAGATTTATAATCATAAAGAACTCAGACTTGAGTTCGCAGGAGAGTATGATTTTTTAACCGAAAGTGACTGTGAAGTAATATTACCATTATATATCAAATATGGCCCAGACTTCCTGGAAATGCTCAACGGTATTTTTGCTTTTGCTGTCTATGACACAGTAGAAGATAAATACTTAATAGCTAGAGATCACATGGGAATTATTCCTCTTTATCAAGGTTGGGATACCGAAGGTCGTTATTATGTAGCTAGTGAGTTAAAGGCACTTGAGGGAACTTGTCCGTCTTTATGTGAGTTCCTTCCAGGCCAATATCTCACAAGTGATACTAAAGAAGCTGTTCAGTGGTATAAAAGAGCCTGGGTCGATTTCGATAGTATTACTAGAGAACCAGAAGATAGTGTAAAAGCAGTTAAAGAGGGACTTGAAGCTGCCGTTGTTAGACAGTTAATGTGTGATGTTCCATATGGTGTATTATTATCAGGTGGATTAGACAGTAGTGTTATTACTGCCCTTGTTGCTAAGCATTCATTAAACAGAGTCGAAACAAATGAAGGCGAAAAGGCTTGGTGGCCTCGTCTACACTCTTTTGCTATTGGTCTTGTAGGTTCACCAGATTTATCTGCTGCTAAAATAGTAGCAGATTATCTAGGAACTGTTCACCATGAAGTTCATTTTACTATTCAAGAAGCATTAGATTCTCTTGAAGATGTTATTTATCATCTTGAAACCTATGATATTACAACGATTAGAGCAGCGACTCCTATGTATTTACTTGCTCGTGTAATTAAATCAATGGGTATCAAGATGGTATTATCAGGTGAAGGATCAGATGAGCTATTCGGTGGCTATCTTTACTTCCACAAAGCACCAGATGCTAGAGAGTTCCATGAAGAAACAGTAAGAAAGCTAAATAAGCTTCACTTATATGACTGTCTAAGAGCTAACAAAGCACTAGCTGCATGGGGAGTTGAAGGAAGAGTACCTTTCTTAGATAAAGAATTTATCGATATTGCAATGAATCTAAAAACAGAAGATAAAATGTGTAACGATAAAATTGAAAAAAATGTTGTTCGTAAGGCCTTTGAAGATATGCTTCCACCAGAAGTAGTTTGGAGACAAAAAGAACAGTTCAGTGATGGAGTTGGCTACAGTTGGATTGATAATTTGAAAGAAGTAACAAACAATGCTATAAGCGATAAGCAATTTGCTACAATCAAAAATAGATTTCCTATAAACACACCATCAACAAAGGAAGAAGCTTATTATAGAATAATATTCTCAAAAGTATTCCCAAGTGAAGCTGCTGCAAACTGTGTACCTCATGAAGCCTCTGTTGCTTGTTCAACTGCAATAGCACTTAAATGGGATGCTTCATTTACGGCTCAGAATGAACCAAGTGGTCGTGCTATAGCTGGCATACATGAAAGCGCTTATACAAAGCACAATTAATTAGTATTTATTAGGTGTAAACCTAGATTATTTTCTCATTTCTTATCAAGACTAAAGTTAGTACAGCCTTGGTAGGATTTTTTTTATCAACTACAATTAATAAATCGTAAAAAGCACTTGCCAATTACAAATTACTCTCATACACTTTAACTTATGAAAGACCTTGAATATCAAATACAAATTAATAAATTTATAAACTCACTATCAGTTGAAAAATTAAGAGAAAAGCTATTATCAATAGCATATAGTATTCCCTTTGATAAAAGAGAAGAATTTATAAAATATTTTGAAGATGCTGATTATCCATCTACAAAAGAGAGTAAAGAAGAAATTACTCTTATTAGTGATGGATTTGAAAAGGCACTGATATTTCTCGATGAAGTCACAAATCAAGAGATTTATCTTAATAGAGTATATACAAGAGATGATAAAGATGAAGAAGATTCTTCACATTTAGAAGATCCCTATTCCATTGAAGAGATGATGCATGGAGTATTTATTCTAGTAGACCGGCTCCTAGATGCTAAAGAATATAGTAAAGCTTTAGCAATTTATTCAAAATTAAAAGACTTAAATATATTTGTAAATGATGATGAGTATGAGATGTTCTCCTTTTCTCTTGAAGAGTATTATTGTGATAGCACTAAATACGAGGAAAACATCTCCTATGTAGGTACTCGAGCACTATACTGCCTTTATTCAATCCCTGGACCACTAGATATTAAAGCAATAAAATTCAATGATTATTTAAATTCTCCTCTTTGTAGATCTGTTGATGCAACTGAATTTTTAAATAATTGTAGAAATAATGCTGAGCATCTTGAAGAGTTTCTAGTAGTACTTATGAATCAACTATTTATAACACCAGGTCAAAAAAGTATTGAATGGCTATCAACAATAGCACCAATAAATATAATAGAAAATAATCTTGAAGCCTCTTCAAAAAAACACCCTAGATTACATAGAATCTTAATGAGTAAATACATCAATGCAAAATTATATAATGAGGCCCTTGATGTAGGAGTGAAGGCCCTATTAACACTAGATACAACTTTAGTAGAAAGAGCTAAAGTTGCTAACTTATTAATTAGTATTTCTCTATATAAAAGAGGTTTAATAGAAGAGTCTTCCATTAATATCTATTATTATTCAACTTCAACCTTTAAGCTGAATCCAAAAGAACAAGATTTTCTTTGGGAAAGATTTGTTTCTAAATCAAGCCTTAATAATCTACTATCACTTTATAAATCAATTTGTGAAGATGAAATAAAATTAATATCTCTAAATGAATTTCTACATGAAAAAAAACTAAATCTTGTAAATGAAGATGAAGACACAGAATTAATTACAAATATAGTAACCAGAGATGTTGAGACCTTAGGATTATTCCTAACAAATCAAAATGAAGAATCTTATCAACTATTAGTAAGTAGATATACCACTTATGATAGAGAATATAAAAATTGTATGCTAAATATATTCCTGCTATTCTTTATTCAAGAAAAAAGTAGTGCAGAATATTTAACTCAATTAGCTCCCGATACCAGAGATGTTGGATATGATAAAGATTTATACGTAGGAATTTTATTAAACCTAACTAATAATCTTAAATTAAAGTTAATAAAATGGATGAGCGAAGTTTGTTTTAATAGTGTTGATAAAATACTAGAAAATAAAGAGGAACAATACTATCAAAGGTCTGTAAAAATTATAAAAGCACTAAATACAATATTAAAGGAAAATAACCTAGATTTTAAGAAAACTGATATAATTAGTTATTATAGTAACAAATATTATAATTATAATAAATTTAGAGTTGCTTTAGATTAAATTTAATATTAGAATATAATAACAATGATAATACTACACAAATAATACAGCTCATATTATTCTATATAGAACAAAAGTATATGCGTAATAAATCAAATTTATTACAATATGCTATAAAACCATGTATAAAAGACAAAAATTATGAATTATTATAATGGGAAAATAGTTGCACACTAAAACAAGATTAACACTAGATTAACAATAGTAATACACAAATGTATATTTTTGATTTAAATTGATTTTAAGACAATTTAGGATTATAATTGGTGCAGTAGATAAAAATATTTCATAACTATCTTACGTAGGAAATACGTAAAAGTTAAATAACAAAAGAGTTTAAAATAAAACTTAAAGAGGGTTAAATGATCCATTCAGATATATTTTATAAAATTTGCATGTCTCATCCTTCCATTATGCTAATATGTGATTCTAAAACAGGAAATATCATAGATGCAAACGAAAGTGCATCTAAAGCTTATGGTTATTCAATAGATGAGTTAAAAAAATTAAATGCTAAAGATATTTGCAATTATTCAAAAACTGGAATTAAAGCCGAAACTAAAGTTATAAGCAATAATGCTAGAAAAGTTTTTAGGGCAATTCATAAAAATAAAAGCGGGGCGCTTATGGATATGATTGTTAATTCTGTTGAAGTTAAAATAGATGACGATAATATATTATTGATGCATACTATTTTCCCTTTTGATAAATCAAAAGGAATAAGCGAAGAAGATATTTCATTTGCAGAAAATACTAATGAACCTTTTATTGCAATTGATCACTTATGTAATGTTGTTTTAGCTAATAAACTATTTGAAGAAATATTCGGTAAAATTGATAAAAATTTGATAGGTAAAAATATTTCCAAATTATTAGAACATATAAACTGTTATCAAAGTGATGATTTTTATAATTCTGTCAAACAGGGTTTAATAAGTACTAATAGTATT
>JAENWY010000218.1 GCA_016649775.1 Spirochaetaceae bacterium | reverse complement strand
CCATCACTAGTATTTTCAGCAATTGTTTCTATATCTGCTTTTATAATGTTCTCTTGATCTAATTGTTGGGTATCCCGGCCTACAATATATGATAATTTTACTCTTGCCTCTTCTATATCACCCATATCTAGAGCTGAATATACATACATACTCTCTTTCTTTAGAGAGTGCGTTGCAAGGCATTGATAAATAAAGAATATCTCAATAGCAAAACCAAAATAAGGATTTATTGAATAACCTAAATACAAAAAACCTGCAATAATAAAAAACGTTATGCCGACAGATAATATCCACAAAACAAATCCAGAAATTCGTGAAAAGACCTTTTTATTAGGATATTTGTTTAGAAGTTTTTCAAATATAGTAATTAACTTTCCCTCAAACTGGACAAAATGGTAAAGACCTCTGGGATCTCCTATTAATAGATCTATAAAATAACCTGCAATTAAAGAAAAAAGCAGGTGATATTTTAATATTATAGTTATCAACGATTATCTCCTTTTTTATATTTTTCCATATGATTTATGAATCGTTCAACCATCTTTGGATTAGAGGGAAAATAAAGATGCGGAAAACCTGCAAACAGAGTATCTGTAGCAATAACACACTCTCTTTGAATTCCATCCCTAAGTTTTGTTCCTATACAAGAATTTCCTTCATTTGTTGAGATATAATAATGAAATTCATGAACAAAAGTTATCTCACCTTTTTTAAATAATAGATTATCTTTTTTACTTTCAAGACTACTATATCCAAAATTTTGAAGATGATTGCCTTTTATAGCACTCTCATCAAATAAAGAAACAAGATCTTTTTTATCAACATTTCTGTGCAAGAATAAAAACCCTCCACATTCAGCTATGGTTGGAAGACCATCTTCAATCTTTTCTTTTATTTCCATTAATAAATTCTTATTAGCCGATATGTCTTCAAGATGTAATTCAGGATACCCCCCAGGAAAATACAAACCACTAATATTAATAGGCAAGGAACTATCATGAAGAGGAGAAAAATAAACAAGCTCAAATCCTTTCTCTTCCATTAGTTCAAGATTCTCTTGATAAGTAAAACAAAAGGCATCATCACGGGCAATAGCTATTATTAAACCTTTATGCACTGGTTTTTCAACTATCGAATTCAATTTATTTTTAAATTCAATAGCAACTGCAGAATTCGCTAACTCTATTAGTTCATCTATTTTAATGTATTTTTCAGCAAGACTACTTAAATAATCTATTTTTTCATTAAAATCTTCTATCTCGCTACTTCCTATCAAACCTAAGTGACGAGATTCCAATACTATTTCTTTATCTGTTGGTATAAAACCATAACAGTTTATGTTTTCTGCTATACAACATTCCCTCAAGCAAGGGATATGACATTGCAGAAATATTTGTAAAAATAACGCCACTTATTGAGTCCTTTGAATATTGTTTAAATCCTCGAATGATAGCTCTCACACTTGAACTCATACCATTAGCATTAATAACTAATACTAATGGAGCACTTATTTTCTTTGCTATTTCAAAAGAACTACCTCTACCTTCAGAGCCAACACCATCAAACATTCCCATTACACCCTCTATAATAGAAAATTTATTAGTTGCTTTTCTAATAAAATGGTCTTTAAGTTCATTATCCTTTAGAAAGATTGAATCAAGATTATAACAATTAATATGTTGCACTCTTCGATGAAAGGCTCCATCAATATAATCAGGACCACATTTAAAGGCAGTAACAGGTAAACCTCTTTTTAAAAAAGCACTCTCAAGAGCAAGAACAGTTGTTGTTTTTCCGCAACCGCTATTTGTTCCAACAATAGCAAGGCGTGGCATATTATTCATTTCTACCTCCACAGGATAAAAGATATCTAGGATTTTTTCTCATCACATCTTCAATTATTTCATATAAAGATTCATTACAACCAATATCCCAAACAATACCAGTTAATTTTATGTAAGGTAAGCTAATTACCATTGATTGATTAATTGCTCTCTTAGTCATAGAAATTATATTTTCTTTTATGAAAAAAGCATCTTTTATTCCAGTTCTATCGCTTGCCTCATTATTAGGATGTTTAATAATAATTGAGATTAAAGGATATTTCTCTATATCCTTTCTTTCTTTCACAAGACCTTTACAAAAGGTTTCGGATTCATCACCAATATATAATTCAATATAGACTATTAAGTCCTTAAAGTTATACAAAGTAATTAAATCTACAAAACGCTTGATATTTTTTGTAATAAGACTGATAGAATATAGATCCCCTTTTTTTCAGAAATTGAACACTCTTCATCTCTTTCTATAATAGAGGCAGAAACTAAATTAGAATAATCTAGATAAAAATTTATAGCAAGTGAAGATAATAAATATATACCTGCAATAAAATTTGCTATTCACTCTTTATAATAAGAGAAATATTAATTTCCTTAACTCTGTTTTTAATATTTCATCTATTTCATTTTCTTTATGTTATACAAAGTATTCAGTTGTTAGCGTTAAGCTAATTTCCCCACAAAGTCACGAAGAACCAAATAGTTTAACTTAATTAATGATTTACAACAGCGGACTTGTTCAGGCTTTTCACATAACTCCATTTTCTAAGTACTTATACTGTTTTATTATACTTTTTTATAAACCTTTTCTTGAACAATATTACTTCTTTTTAACTATATTATCCTATTTACTAATATTTAACTATTTCTATTTTTTTCTTGCATAGTCTTTGTTTTTCTCATATGCTTGCATTTATGAATAATTTTTCCTTAGAAAGACAGGCTCAGCATATACTAAATGATATGGCAAAAATACCAAATTCTTTAGGAAGGTTGGAAGAAATAGCAATTAAAATTGTAAAAATCCAAAATCAATTAAAACCTGTAATTGAAAAGCCCACATTACTTTTAGCTTGTGCAGATCATAAGATTGTAGAGGAAGGTGTATCAGCCTCTACCTCAAGCATTACTTTTCAACAAGTTAGAAACTTCCAAAGTGGAGGCGGAACATGTGCTCTTCTTTCGAAAGAAAATAATGTTGCAATAAATATATATAATATTGGTATGCAAAATGAAATTGATTCATCCTGGAATATCGAAAATAAATACTTCATAAGACATTGTGATGATAATCCTTTAAAAGGTAAATCAATGTCACGTGAGGATGCCATAAAGGCAATTAACAATGGTAGACTTGCTATAAAAGATATTATAGGTCTTGGTTGCAATACTGTAATACTGGGAGAGATGGGCGTTGGAAATTCTTCCACAAGTTCCCTTTTAATTTCAAGCATACTCAATAAAAACCCCAACGAATGTGTAAACAAATCAATTTGTGCAACAAAAGAAGTATATGAAAATAAGATTAGATTGATAACATTAGCTAAGAAATTACATGAAAAAGACATAGAGGATATATATGATATTATAGCCTCTTATGGTGGTTTGGAAATTGCATTCTTAGCAGGTGCAATACTACAAAGTTTTGAAGAAAAGATTTGCGTCTTAATTGATGGATTTATTACAACTGCAGCTCTTTTAATTGCATATAAAATTAATCCTTCTTGTGTTAATAATTGTATAGCATGTTCAAAAAGTGGCGAAACAACTCAAAATCTAATTTACGATGAATTAAATATAAAACCTTTATTAGATTTGAATATGTTTCTAGGAGAGGGAACTGGCGCACTTATGGCTATTTCTATAATAAGGAATGCATGTTTTTTATTTAATTCTTTAGGTAGTTGCTACCATGATAAAGTTACAAATGTACATCCACATATTGAATTACCATTCCCACTTGGAACTACTAGCTACATAATCCCTGATAACATTGAAAACAATTTAAAATATTTAATG
>JAENWY010000048.1 GCA_016649775.1 Spirochaetaceae bacterium | reverse complement strand
CTGTAATATATTTTTTAACTTTATGTTATTTCTTAATAAGTAATAGCTCTTTCTAATTGATTTTAAAGTCTTATAGAGTTAAAAAATCTCTTTTTTTTCCTTTACTTATTGGCTTATCTGTTGTAAAGTTTTACTTAGGTTCTGTTCTGTTTGAATATTAATTGGGGTGAGAGATATTTATAATAGGTAACAGTACCAAAACCCCTGCAACGGAAGGACGGCACCGTGAAGATAGCCCTTAAAAACACTTTTACTGTTTTTGCTTTATTACTTATGTGTACTAGTATTTATTCTCTCCCAAGTTCTGAAGAACCTAATAACAAAGTTTCTTCTATAGTTAATAATATAATTTCTTCTTCTGGCGCTATCCGTGCTAAAGTTGTGGATGAGGAGGCTAAGAAATTATTATCTAAGGTCCCTGACCCCAAAACTATTGAAGAACAATTTAGCTATGCATATGCATATATTATTTATTTATCAATAGTTCAACAAGGTTTTGACATTAACTCTAAATATTTCGCTAAGGGAGCTGTTGATGCTGAAAATAGTTCAGGATTATACAATGAAGCTCAATTGAGCCAAATATTACAAACAATGCAACAAAAGATCCTTGGAGATGCTCAAACACAATTAGATAAAGTTGCAAAGATCAATCTAAGCGCGGCTAATGTGTGTCTTGATAATAATAAAGAATTAGCTGGTGTAAAAGTTACATCTAGTGGCTTACAATATAAGATATTAAAAGCTAGCGATGGCGTAAGTCCTACTAAAGTTCAACAAGTTGTATTAAATTATCAAATTCATCTTATGGATGGAACTTTGGTTGGGCAAAGTGATGGTGATGCTATTTATGACTTAGATAATTCTATTAAAGGGTTTACAGAAGGCTTATTATTAATGCAAGTTGGATCTAAATATAGATTCTGGGTTCATCCGGATTTGGCTTATGGTGTTCAAGGTGCTAATAATATAGAACCTAATAGTTTATTAATTTTTGATGTAGAACTTAAGGCAATTAAAGATATTACTGTAGCAAATACATTGAAAATCAAATAGTATAATATATGTATTTAATTTTAAATTGATAGGAGCTTCAAATTTATGAAAACTGGTTTTATGAAAAAGAATTTATTACTCACAATGATTTTTGCTATTCTTCTTGTTGTATTAGGTGTTTTTATTATGATACAAGGGCAGAATTTTTTAAAAATAGTTTTAATTCTATTTGGTGTAGTTGCAATCATTAATGGAATTAAAGAATTTATCCTAGTATCGCGATTCTCTGAATTTAGAGCTACTAGATTCACTGGTATAATTAGTGCCGTCTCAAGTATAGCAATAGGTGTAATTATTTTGGTTTATCCTTATTTTAGCCAAAAAATTGCGATTACAATTGTTTTATACCTATTTGCAGCACAGTTAATTATTTCTTCATTATCTAGATTAATAAGTTCTTTTACAATCAAAAAAAACAATCTTGAGGGATTTAGTTTATCTCTAATTCCTGTAGCGTTTAATATTACAGTAGCATTTATTTTTATATTATTCCCAACTCAAGTAACTGAATTTTTCCTTAAAGTCGTAGGTGTATTATTTGTACTTTATGGTTTAGGACTCTTCTTCTGGGGCTTTAAAATGAGATCAGTTGAGAAACAAGTTCAAAAGGAAGATATTGAAGGAGATGCCGTAATAGTAGATTAATTTTATTTTAGTATATAATATGCATACTTATGCATCTTATAGTATTGACATTTAATATATTTATAGGCAATATAAAAATATGAACACACTTAGAACAATTTTACATCATCATATGTTTGATATTAACCGACCGTAAATTGTGTGGACTGTTCGTTATACCTTCAGATCTCCGCTATTGCGGGGATTTTTTTTATTTAAAATATATTTGTAAGAGGCAGTAAATTATGGGAAAGAAATTAAGAATAGCAATTCAGAGTAAAGGCCGATTAAGTGAAAAATCACTTGATATCATAGAGAAATGTGGAATTGATTTTGCAAATGATCCACGTGTATTAAAAGAAGAAGCATATAATTTCCCGCTAGAATTCTTATTTGTTCGTGATGATGATATTCCTGGTTATGTTGATTCAGGCATTGCTGATATTGGTATTGTTGGTCGTAATGAATTTGATGAAAAGCAGATACCTCTTAAAGTTATTAGAGATTTAGGCTTTGCAAAGTGTAGATTATCTGTTGCTGTTCCAAATTCATTTAATTATACAAGTCTTAAAGATTTAGAGGGTCTTAGAATTGCAACAAGTTATCCTAATATTTTAGATAAAGTATTGAAAGAAAATGGAGTTAAAGCTTCCTATGTCAATGTATCTGGTTCTGTAGAAGTAACACCTTTTATTGGTGTAGCTGATGCTATTTGTGATTTAGTAAGCACCGGTACAACTCTTAAAATGAACGGACTAAAGGAAGTTGAACCTATTTATAATAGTAGTGCCATAATGATTATGAATAGTGAAATAGATAGTGAACGAAAAGCTATTCTAGATAGATTATTACTTCGCATTGATAGTGTTATAAAAGCAAAAGATTATAAATATGTAATGTTTAACTTACCGGAAGAACACATTAGAGCAGCAGCCCAAATAGTGGGGGGAATGAAATCACCAACAGTTACCAAACTATTTGATAGTGATTGGGTTTCTGTTCAAACTGTTGTTGCAGAAGATATTTTCTGGAGTGTTTTTGAACAACTAAAAGATTTAGGTGCTGAGGGAATTCTTGTAACTAGTATAGAGAAAATGACGGAGTAATTATTATGGAAATCAAATCTTATTATGATCCAAGTTCTGAAGAACTTGAATCAATAGTTTCGAGAAAACTAGTAGATGATGCATCAATCAAAAATATTGTTGAACAAATACTAGCAAAGGTAAAAGCTGAAGGTGATAGTGCTCTTTATTACTACAGTGAAAAATTTGATAAGGTAGTTTTATCTTCCTTAGATGTTAAAAAAGAAGAATTTGATGAGGCTGCTTTATTAGTAACTGATAAAATGAAAAAATCTCTTAAATTGGCTAGCGAGAATATTGTTAAATTTCATAGTGCACAATTTCCTATAGGAGAGAGTGTTCAGGTAATGGATGGAATATTACTAGAAAGAAAGATTGTGCCAATTAATACTGTAGGCTTATATATTCCTGGAGGAACCGCTCCACTTTTTTCAACTGTTTTAATGTTATCTCTACCAGCTAGAGTAGCAGGGTGTAATAATATTGTTTTATGTACACCCCCTATGAAAAATGGGAAAGTTAATCCTATAGTTTTATATGCTGCCTCAATTTGTGGTGTAACAAAAGTGTTTAAGGTTGGTGGAGCCAGTGCTATCGGAGCTATGGCTTTAGGCACAGAGAGTGTTCCTAAAGTTGACAAAATATTTGGACCTGGTAATAGATATGTTTCTACAGCAAAAATGATTGTTTCATCCTTTGTATCAATTGATATGCTAGCAGGTCCTAGTGAAGTTATGGTTGTAGTTGATCCTTTGTCTAGTCCAGCTTTTGCTGCAAGTGATTTTCTATCCCAAGCAGAACATGGGAAAGATAGCCAATCTATATTAACTATTATAGCTAGTAAAGAAGAGGGTGAGAGCTATAAAAAAGAATTTGAAAAGCAATTAACTATCCAACTTGATTTACTCCCTAGACATGAGTATTTATTATCATCTCTTGCTAATTCAAAAATAATAATTTCTCCATCAATATCTAAAGCTCAAGTAATTGTTAATACCTATGCTCCTGAGCATTTAGTAGTTAATGTAAGTGATTGTTCTTCCTTTATAGACGAAATAACTAATGCAGGTTCTATTTTCTTAGGTCCTTATGCTTGTGAGAGTGCAGGAGACTATGCAAGTGGAACCAATCATACTCTTCCGACAAGTGGTTGGGCTATATCTAGTGGTGGCGTTTGTACTGATTCCTTTATAAAAAAGATTACCGTACAAACAATTAGTAAAAAAGGACTACAAAGTCTTGGTGAAACTATAATTACAATGGCAGAAGGAGAGGGGTTAATTGCTCACTCTAATGCAGTAAAAGTTAGGCTTGAGGAAAAATAAATGAAAGATTTAATAAGAGATAATATTAAAAATTTAATCCCGTATAGTTGTGCAAGAGATGAATTTAGTGGAGTTGCTGAAGTCTATCTTGATGCAAATGAAAATTATTATGATTATAGTGGGAAAGGCTATAACAGATATCCTGATCCTCACTGTATGGAATTAAGAGAACAAATTCAGAATAAGATGGGACTTCCAACTATAAATACTGTAATTGGTAATGGTAGTGATGAATTAATAGATAATCTAATTCGAATATTCTGTGAACCTAATAAAGATTCAATTCTTATTATGCCTCCAACCTATGGTGCCTATAAAGTTTTCAGTGATATAAATGCAGTAGAAGTTAAATCTCTATTGTTAAAAGAAGATTTTTTAATTGATCTTGAAGAATTTAAAAAATTCTCTATTATAAATAAAGAAGATGGAAATTCTTGTAAATTGGCTTTTATATGTTCTCCAAACAATCCAACAGGAGAATCTCAAGATATTTCTGTAATAGAGGATATGGCTAAAAGCTTTGGTGGTATGTTAATAATTGATGAAGCTTATGCTGAATTTAGTGATAAAGTTTCCGCTACCTCTTTAATTAATAAATACCCAAATATTGTTGTACTAAAAACTTTTTCAAAATGTTATGGTCTAGCTGGTGCTAGAGTAGGAATCATGGTGAGCTCAAGTGAACTTTGTTCTGTAATGAATAGTGTTAAAGCTCCCTATAATGTGGGTTTCCCCTCTCAAAGAGCTGCCTTAGATTTGTTGAAGAAACATGATGAAATAATTAGAGAAAGAGATGAAGTTGTTATTCGTAGAGATGAATATTTTACTAAGTTTCTTACTCTTGAAATTGTTGAAAAGGTTTATAAAAGTGATGCTAACTTTCTATTAATGAAAACTAAGGATAGTAATAAAATCTGTAGTATTCTTCAGTCTAAAGGTATTATTATAAGAAATAGAAATAAAGTTATACACTGTGAAAATTGTGTAAGAATTACAATTGGATCTAAGAGCGAGTGTGAGAGAGTTTATAAAGAAATGTCGGAGATAGTTTTATGAAAAAAATTTCAAATAAACCAGTTCTATTTATAGATAGAGATGGTGTTATAGTATTTGAGCAACAAGTAGATTGCTTTGATAAGATTATCTATAAACCTGGTGTATTTAATGGTTTATCCCAAATATGCCGAGAAGGTAATTTTGAAGTTGTATTAGTTAGTAATCAAGATGGTGTTGGAACACCAGCCTTTCCTTTTGATAATTTTTATGGACCTCATAATAGAATTATGGAAACACTTGCAGGAGAAGGTATTAGATTTGATAATACTTTGATTGATTTCTCTCTTCCCTCTGACAATTGTCCAGGTAGAAAACCTGGAACCGCTATGCTAGAGGAATATAAAAATAATGGATATGACTTACAAAATTCATTCATGATTGGAGATCGTCTTACAGATATGAAATTAGCTCATGATATGGGCATAAAAGGTATCTGGTTTACCTATAAGGATATATTTGATAGGAAAGTTGCCGATATTGATTTAGTTCCTAAAAAAGATGAATATGATGCTTTAAAATCAACAATTGCTCTTCAATCTAATAATTGGCTTGAAATTGCTAACTTTCTAGTTGGTTCAGATAATAGATTAGAAAGAACTGCTAAAGTTGTTAGAAATACAAAAGAAACTAAAATTGAACTAAGTGTTAATTTAGATGGTAGTGGTAAAGGTAATATTGAAACAGGCCTTGAATTCTTTGATCACATGTTAGCTCAAGTGCTAAGACATAGTAATATGGATATTAATCTTAAAGCTCAAGGTGATTTAGGTGTGGATGAACATCATAGTGTTGAAGATATTGCCATAGTCCTAGGAACTGCTATCAGAGAGGCGCTAGGAGATAAGAGAGGTATTTCTCGTTATGGTTTTAATATATTAACTATGGATGAAGTTTTAGCTCAATGTGCTCTTGATTTCTCTGGTCGTCCTTATTTTGTATGGAATGTAGAATTTAAGAGAGAGTATATTGGAAGTTTCCCTACTGAAATGTTTGAACACTTCTTTAAATCATTTAGTGACGGTGCAATGTGTAATCTAAATATTAGTGTTTCTCAAGGTAATTCGCATCATATGATTGAAGCTGTTTATAAATGTTTTGCCAAAGCAATTAGACAAGCAATTTATAGATATCCCTTCTCAAATGAATTACCTTCAACAAAAGGAGTTCTATAATGGTAGCTATTATTAAATATAATGCAGGAAATATTCGTTCTGTTATTAATGCTCTAGATAGATTGGGCGTAGAGTCTGTAGTAACCGATGAACCAAAAGTAATAAAATCTGCAGATAGAGTTATCTTTCCTGGTGTTGGTGAGGCCTCTACTGCGATGGAATACCTTAAAAAAACCGAATTAATATCTACTTTAAAGTCTTTGAAACAACCATTTTTAGGAATTTGTCTTGGAATGCAATTGATATGTAATAAATCGGAAGAAAATAATTGTAGTTGTATTGATTTAATTGATACTCCTGTTCTGAAATTTGATACTACCTTTGGCGATAAAATCCCTCATGTTGGTTGGAATACAATTACTAATTTGAAAACTGATTTATTTAAAGATATAGACGAAGCTTCTTTTACTTATTTTGTGCATAGTTACTATGTGGCAAAGAGTGAATATACTATTGCTACTTGTAATTATTGTGGTGTTGATTATAGTGCTGCTATAAATAAAGATAATTATTATGCTGTGCAATTCCACCCGGAAAAAAGTGGAAAAGTAGGTGCTAAAATATTATCTAACTTTCTTAAAATAGGTGCTAAATAATGATTATAATTCCTGCTATAGATATATTTGAAGGGAATCTAGTTAGGCTAAATCAAGGAGACTATAATAGTGTGAAACAGTATGGTCTATCTCCTCTTGATATTGCTAAATCCTTTGAAGATGCTGGATTAACTCATCTACATCTAGTTGATCTTGAAGGTGCTAAAAGTGGTGAACCAAAGAATTTAAAAATTCTAGAAAAGATATGCAGTAATACCAATCTGATTGTTGATTTTGGTGGAGGGGTAAAAAGTACTGCCTCTCTTAAAGATGCTTTTAATTCAGGAGCTTCTCGTATTACTTGTGGCTCAATAGCCGTAAAAAATAGAGCTCTTGTTTTAGAGTGGCTTGAAAAATATGGTGAATCAAAATTAGTATTAGGGGCTGATTGTAAAAACAATATGATAGCAACTGGTGGGTGGTTGGAAGAGAGTGATCTTGAAATACATCAATTTATTACATCCTTTTTAGATAAAGGTTTTAAAAGAGTAGTAGCAACAGATATTAGTAAAGATGGTATGTTAAAAGGTCCTTCGTTTGATTTATATAAGAGTTTAATAACAACTTGTAATAATAATCTTGAATTAGTAGCCTCTGGTGGTGTTTCTTGCAGTGAGGATTTAACTAATTTATCAAAGATTAATTGTTATGGGGCAATTGTTGGAAAAGCTTTTTATGAAGGTAGAATAAGTCTTAAAGAATTATCAATACTGGAGGAGACCTTAAATGTTAGCTAAACGTATTATTCCTTGTTTGGATGTTTGTAACGGAAGAACAGTAAAAGGAGTTAACTTTGTAAATTTAATAGATGCGGGAAATGCAGTGGAACTTGCTACTCAATATAGTGAAAAAGGTGCAGATGAACTTGTATTCCTTGATATAACAGCTACTGTTGAAAAAAGAAGAACTTTAACTTTCCTAGTACAAGATGTTGCAAAGGCTATTGATATACCCTTCACTGTCGGTGGTGGTATTAATACTCTTGATGATGTTGATATTCTATTAAGTAATGGAGCTGATAAAATATCAATTAATTCAATTTGTGTGAAGAATCCCAACATTATTGAAGAAATGGCTCGTGAATTTGGCTCTCAATGCGTAGTATGTGCACTAGATATTAAACGTAATAATTCCTTTGATAAAAATGGTTTAGATGGATATGAAATCTATACACATGGTGGCAGGGTTGCAACTGGTCTAGATGCAGTAGAATTTGCTAAAGATGTATATAATAGGGGAGCTGGAGAGATACTATTAACTAGCATGGATAGTGATGGTACTAAAAAGGGTTTCTCCTTAGATATAACCTCTAGAATAAGTAATGCAGTTTCAATACCTGTTATTGCTAGTGGTGGTGCCGGTAATATGGAACATTTTAAAGATGTTTTTACAACAGGAAGTGCTGATGCAGCTCTTGCTGCTTCTATATTTCACTTTGGTGAAGTAGACATTAGGGACTTGAAACGATATTTGAATAATAATAACATAAGTGTACGATTATAGGAAAAAATAAATGATAACTTTAGAACAGATAAAAGAAATCGACTTTGAAAAATCAGGTGGTTTAGTACCAGCTGTTGTACAGGATGCTAGAACTCTTAGAGTATTAATGGTTGGTTACATGAATAAGGAATCTCTTGCACAAAGCATTAATTCAAACCTTGTAACTTTTTACTCCCGATCAAGAAATGTGCTCTGGACAAAGGGTGAGAGCAGTGGCAACTATTTACAACTACGGGATATAAAAATGGATTGCGATAAAGATACACTATTAGTTTATGCAATTCCTAATGGTCCAACTTGTCACACTGGGGCAGATACATGTTTTTTTGAAACAAATAAAGCAGATGAAATTGACCAAAAAGATTTCTTATTTTATTTAGAAAGAGTAATTGAAGATAGAAGAGATTTTCCTGTAGAAGGATCTTATACAAATAATCTATTCTCAAGAGGTATTAAGAAAATTGCACAAAAAGTTGGAGAAGAAGCCGTTGAAGTTGTTATTGAATCACAAAATAAAAGTAATGATTTATTAATTAATGAAACAGCTGATTTATTATATCATCTACAAGTTCTATTAACTTATAGAGATATTAAACTAATGGATGTTCTTGAATGCTTACAGGAACGTCACTCTTAAAGAGTACCTGTTATTTATAATTTTAAAACATGGGTGCTTTTAAACACCCTCTTTTTTTATGCATTTATATTTATATTACAATTCCCCTTCATCTTCCATAGAATGAAAATTATCTTCACTAAATATAATGTGATCAATAACTCTTATTCCAAGTATTTCTCCACATTGTTTTAATCTTTTTGTAATCATTAAATCATTATTTGAGGGAGTCAAATTTCCTGTAGGATGATTGTGAGTTAATATTACTGCAATAGCACTTTTAGAAATTGCAGGAGCAAAAACTTCCCGTGGATGCACCATACATTGATTTACGGTCCCCATTGAAGCTACATCAACAGATATAGCTTCATAGGCACTGTTAACACTTATAACCACAAATTGTTCTTGCTTTCTAGTTGAATAGTGGCAAACGAGTTTATAAGCGTCTTTAGGCTCAATTACTTGTCTTTTTTTTAATGGAATCCTTCTTCTTCCAATTTCTAAGGCTGAACATATTAAACTAATTTTTGCAGGGCCAAGACCTTTAATTCTAAGTAAATCTTCATAGGTTGCATTTGGTTTTTTATCTAATACGTCAATTACATTTCTAGCCAAAATTGCAACATTATTTCCTTTTGAACCACTACCTAGTAAAACAGCTACTAACTCTTCATCTGATAGTGAGGAAACTCCATTAGTTTTCATTCGTTCTCTAGGCCGTGAGTCTAAAGGAATTTCATGAATGTTAAGTGAATTATTTTGTTTTATTTGATACTTCATATCTATTATATATCTTCAACTTGTCCAATTGCTTGAATTGTGTTAATAATTTTGTATGAATGATGTAAAATATAGGATTGGTGATATTTCTAAATTAGCAAAAGTAACAATAAGAACTGTTCGTTACTACGAATCTATTGGACTAGTTAATCCAACTCAAAGATCTGAGGGTGGACAGAGATACTATGATGATAGATCTGTTGTTGTCTTAAAAAGAATAATAGAATTAAAGAGTCTAAATTTCTCACTTGATGAAATAAAATTTATTATTAATATGAGTGGTGAAGATAAAGATGGTAGTAAAAGGCGTAATGAGTTATTGCATCAATATAGAAATAAATTATCAATTGCAATTGATAAAAAATTAGCATTAGAATCTCGAATAGATTCTATAAGTTGGCATATTAGACAATTAGAAACAGGGTCAAACTTTAGACAGTGTCCAGGTTTAGATTGTAAAAATTGTAGTTTTGGTGAAAAATGTATTTTTTATCAAGAAGATGGAGATGAATAAAATACCCCCAAAAATTAATGTTTTATTTTTTGAAGGTATTTGTATTTGTTTGAACTAATAGTTTATTAAGTTTTCTTAACAAATGATTTTCCGCAGTTAGGACATTTTATTTTTATTTTCCCTTTTCCTTTTGGAACTCTACAAACTGTTCCACAATCAGGACAAGAATAAAATTTATGAGTTTTTGATTCTTTTAAATAAAATTTTTGATCTTTAATATATTGGGAAATTGTATCTTTTATGTGAGTTAATTTATAATTCTCTGTAGCTCTTATACTTTTATTTTTAGAGAAAAATCTAAATATACTTCCACCAAAACATAATAAACTTCCTGCTTGGATTACTGCCATTATAATAGGTATTCCAACAAGAGCTGAAACTAGATTTAGTGCTAATGAAATAATTAATAGGACTAATCCCAATTCATCATTACCATTATGCGTTCTTTTAAAATCCATTAGCCATTTTTCAAATTTATTTTTCATATATACTAATATCGTTAAATGTGTAAAAAAAAGCAACAGAAAATTGTAAATAAATATGAATATTTTATTCATTTATTGATTTAAAAATAGTAAAAGAAGAAAATAGAATTGACTGCTGAATTAAGAAATATATAATAACTACTATTTTTTTGAGTTTATTCAAAATTATTGATTTTTTTGAATTTTGATTATTATGAGTTGTCATATTATTAATTCAAAATATTCAAATATTTTTCTAATAGAAAAACTAATAATTTTTGTTGCACCAATTATATAATACGTATAATATAAAGTTTATGAAAACTTTAAACGAATTAAAAAAAGATGTAATTATGTATCATGATAAGGGAATTAACTGTGCACAATCCACCGCTTTGTCTCTTTCTGATTATGTAGATATTGATAAGAAAGATATTTATTCATTAACTGAGGCCTTTGGTGCTGGAATGGGTAATCATTTTGGTACTTGTGGTGCAGCTGTAGGTGCTCTATTTATTATCTCCTCTCTTGCTTCATCCGGTACTATAGAAATCCCAACTAAGAGTGATACTTATAAATTAAGTTCTGAATTTCTTGATAAATTTAAGAAAAGAACTGGTTCATATTATTGCTTCGAAATAAAGGGTGAAGATAAAGAAGTGGTTGAACCTTTAGTTCCTTGTACAACAGCAATGGAAGAAGCAGTAGAGATTGCTTATAATATGATACAAGAGAAGAATTTAGCTTAAAAAAAT
>JAENWY010000230.1 GCA_016649775.1 Spirochaetaceae bacterium | reverse complement strand
TGACAAAATATATACCCTAAAATGTGTATTTTTAAGGATTTTTAGGCTAGAATATAAAAATTAAACAAATTTATTTATTATAAACTCGGATTAATTTTTTTTAATATATAGCTTATACTTAATGAAATAATGTTGTTTTGATAGAAGTGGATATACGAAATATTGCAATTTATAATAAATAGAGCATTCTATTTGATTTAGATTGAGTAATCTATCAAGATTATATGATGAATGAAATTTTTTCCCTTACAAATCTGTATATGTCAGTTCTGTGAAGTAAACGTTGTAAGTGACAATTAGCAAAAATAAGAGTCATAATAAATGATAAAATAGATGCCTAAAAAAATATCCCTAAATGGGATTATTTATATTGATTATTTTGTAAAAGGGATTATACTGTATGCCTGTGATATCGAGAAAAAAATTACACGATTTTGGTGGTAAACACTCAGCTGTTAAACAAGAGCTAGATGTATGGTATCTCATGATAACGAAAAACGATTATTGTAATCCTAACGCAATTAAAATAGTATTTAATTCTGCAGATATTCTTCCAGGTGATAGAATAGTATTTAATATCAAAGGGAATTCATACAGGATTATAGTAAAAATACGTTATTCAACACAGACTATGTTCATTAGGTTTATTGGTACTCATGCAGAGTATGATAAAGTTGATGTGGAGAAAATATGATGAAACCTAAAATATTAAAAAATGATTTTGATTATGAGAGTGCATTAGAATATATTGAAATTCTTATGGAAAAACATGAATCGAAAGAAATTAATGAAGAGATTGAATTATTTACTTCTTTGATTACTAACTATGAAGATGAACACTTTCCCGTTGATTTACCAGACCCAATTGATGCAATTTTATTTGTTATGGATCAAAAGGGGCTAATGAGAAAAGATCTTATTACAATAATTGGTAGTCAGAGCAAAGTTTCTGAAGTATTAAATCGGAAAAGACCACTTAGTCTTTCTATGATGAGAAACTTGCACACAGAATTGAATATACCTGCTGAAATTCTTCTTCAGAATAAAGAAAAGAATATGGTTCCAAAAAAACAATTCTTGTATAAAAATTATCCTGTTGCAGAAATGTTTAAGTTAGGATATTTTCCCAGTTATAATAAAATTCCTCAGGTTAAAGATTATTTTGAGGAGATTATGTCAAAATTGTTCAGTCCGTTTGCTGATAGGATTCCAAAGCCTATTTATTGTAAACAATCAAACAGAAAATCAGAACCTAATATGAACGCTTTATTGGTCTGGCAGGCTCATATTCTTCAACACACTTCTTTTGATAAGATTGATGATTTCTCAGTGGATTCTCTTGATGATTCGTTTATTGAAGAGTTACTATCATTCAGTATGCTTTCAAATGGTCCATTGTTAGTGAAGGACTACCTACAATCGGTTGGGATTTATTTTATTACAGAAAAGCACCTTCCAAAGACTTATTTAGATGGGGCAGTATTTAAAGCTCCTGATGATAAACCTATTGTTGTTCTTTCCTTACGTAATGACAGAATTGATAATTTCTGGTTTACTCTTATTCATGAGTTGGGGCATGTAATAAAGCATCTCTACAGAGGACCAGATAACCAAGCTTTTTTTGATGACACCTATTCAAGTTCCAAAGAATGTATATCCATGGTGGAACAAGAAGCAAACGATTTTGCTATGGAGCATCTGATCCCCTCAACGAAAGTCAAAATTAGTGAATTAAGTGATTCATCCTTTTGGTTACCTTCTAAAATAGTAGCAACCGCAAAAGAAATAAGACGTTCACCAGCATTACTTGCAGGTCGAATACGATATGAAACAGGAGATTTTTCACTATTTACTGAAATGTTGGGAGCAAAAGGTGTGAAATTTTTGTTTTGATAGATTTCTTTTTCTTTACTCCAAATCGAATATGAGTAATCAGAAATGAATAAAAGTAAATAAAATCATAAATAGGTTTTTAAGATAAATGGGAGAGAAAAATAGATAATGGCTTTTTTTGATACGCAAATAATTTCTTATGTTTTCAAAGGAAAAAATGATTTTAATTTAAACAGAGGGAAAGTTTCATCAATAGTGCTCAATGAATTTCTTGAATTATATTTCCCCTGTAGTTCAACAACTTCCAAATGTTATATAAATCCAACATTTTCATTGCCTATAAATACAGGTATAAAGGAAATAAGTAAGAGTATAAACGGAAAACCTTTAGCTTTCTGTAAAAGGAGAGCAGATAATATTTCTATAAATTTAGGTAATGAATTCTCTTCTATAGTTGAGTTCAATGGCCTTGGGTTTCATGATGCTTTGAAGAACAAAGATTTACTTGCTTTTAAAGTAGCAACTTATCATTACGAGAAGTATGAACAAAAAAAGTTGTTACAAAAGGTTCAGTTTATTTTTGATAATGAAATAACGTGTTACCCTTTAAATTAGGAAATTATTAATAATATGTATATTTTGTTTAGACGATTTGAGAAGAAATATTCGCTAAAAGAAAACTTTCGTAATAGTATTAACGATTTACTAATTTTGGCTACATCTCTATATTATCAAGATACCTTAGTTACCACTGATAATTTATTATTTACATTCATGGAAGAAGAAAAAGAACTCATCGTGAATAGGCTTAACAATTCATTTATTGAAATTTCCAAATTTAAAGAATATGAAATCAATAAAAACCGAAAAGCTTCAAAAGAATATATTAATAATAGCCTTGCAATACTTAATCGTAAGAAATCTAATTATTCTATTGAGAATTAGTGTTAAAATTACACTATGAATAAAGATAATATTAATATTTGATGTAACTAAAAAGGCATAAATATAGCATTATCTTGATTATAACTTCAGATGGCGACACAAAATGGCTCAAAGTTTTGTAAAGGGGAATAAGTTTTTTAAAAAAACATATATTTACCATTTTCATTTCTAGGAGATGTATATAATCTTTCTTTATCAAATCTCCTATTATGAGCCTTTGTTCTTTTATAACTTATTGTAGTTTTTTCACTACAATAGTTATTCCTTTTCCTTGGATCCTCGTGTGTTTTATACGATATGAGTAATACAAAATAATCATAATCATTGAAGCCATAGCTTGCACGACGTGCTGCTTTAACAAAGCTTTTAGTACCTTCAATTATTCCTGAGCTTTCGTCATATTCTTCTCTAGAAATGGTTCTATCCCAGAGTCTTTCTGTAGTCATAATGAAACACATGTAATATAAGCTAATATGAAGTTTCTTTACCTCCTATACAGGTTCCTTCAATCGGCCTTTAAGTTGTTCAATATTGTGTAATTCCAATATAGCTTTTAAGCCTTCTTTTAACTCATAAACTGCTTGTAAATTTTGGTTTGCATCAAGCACTTTTTTTTAAAAGTTCTACATTCTTTTCATTCCTGCATTTGTTTAATGCCTTATTATAATGTAAATTAGCCTTATCTTTTCAAGCTAAACTTATATAAATAAAGGGTAATAGAAATCGGCTACTGAAGATATTTTCAGCATTCTTACATATAAAATGTGATTTTTCATGATCCCCTGTTAGCCCAATTTAATAAGATTTTTTCTTTAAATTCTTATAGATTGTCTGTCTAATGGG
>JAENWY010000028.1 GCA_016649775.1 Spirochaetaceae bacterium | reverse complement strand
GTTTCTTTTACATTTGACAAATTTGTATCTCGTGGTGGCTATAAATTAGAAGCAGCATTAGAAGCTTTTAACATTAATGTCAAAGACAAGGTTATTCTTGATGCAGGTTCTTCTACAGGAGGATTTACTGATTGTCTCCTTCAATATGGTGCAAAAACAGTGCATAGTGTTGATGTTGGATACAATCAGTTAGATTGGAAGATGAGAACTGATAATAAAGTCTATGTTCATGAAAAACAAAATATTATGAATTTAACTGAATTAGATCCTCCTGCTACAGGCGCTGTTTGTGATTTGTCTTTTAGATCTATTTCAGGCGCTGCCTCTCATATATTAAATATTAGTGGAAAGAATTTTCTCTTATGTTTGATAAAGCCACAATTTGAAATTCCAAGATGGGAACAAGATTTTTCAGGTGTTATTAAATCAAAAGAACTTTTGAAAGATACTATGATGCATGTTTATGATATATTGTTAGAAGATGGAATAGGTATTCAAAATTTAATATTAAGCCCAATAAAAGGAAGAAAAGGTAATACCGAATTTTTATCATATCTAACACTAGAAAAAGGTTTAAGTAGAGAATTATATTCTTCTTTATGCGATGAACTTCTCTCAAAGTTTGAATAATTAATTTTTTAAACTTTTTTAATATATACCTATAAGAAAGGTAGTATTTATAATAAGAACGATATATTGTTGCGCTATGATTACGAAAAAGAAAATTTTTAAATTATGGATACCTCTTGCTGTTATGTGGATTGTTATGGCACTTGAGTCTCCCATGATAACAAGTATAATATCACGTCTTCCTGATGCAATTAATCAATTAGCTGCATTTGGTTTCTCCTTTGCCTTAGCACTTTTAGTTGAGGGTCCCGTAATCCAAATGCTGAGTGCTGGTACTGCAGTAACCTCTTCAAAAGCATCTTATCAAAAAATATTATCTATTCAAAGATTTATAGCAATTGTAACTATGTCTATACATATTATTTTAAGCATTACTCCTGTGTTCAGTTTTTTTGCATTAAATATAATGAAACTGCCTCCAGAATTATTAACTCCAGCTCATAGGACCTTTGTTGTATTAATTCCTTGGGCTCCAACCATCGGTTATAGAAGATTATGGCAAGGGGTTATGATAAAACATGGAAGATCTAAATATGTTCCAATTGTTATGTATATTAGAATTGGCTTAGCTGCAATAATATTAAGTCTCGGACTTGCTTATAAACCTTTTGAAGGTGCTCTTCTTGGTGGAATAACATTATCTCTTGGAGTTATCTCTGGTATGATTAGTGCTTATATTTTTGCTAAGCCTTGTATAGATGCTCTTCCTGATACAACTGTTAATGATATTAATAAAAATCAAATGATTGCGTTCTATGTGCCTTTAGCTATTACCTCAATCATAACTTTAGGTGTACGACCTTTGCTGAATATAGGTATTGTACGTGGGACCTTTCCTGTAGATTCTCTTGCTCTTTGGCCAATAGTGCTTGCCTATATTTTTTTATACACTTCAATTTGTCAATCATTACAAGAGATAATAATTGCTGAATATAGTAAAGAAAATTTGAAGGTTATAAAAAGTTTTGTTAATACAGTAGCACTTGTAATGATGAGTTTTTATATAGTTATCTATCTTGTTAGACCTCTTTGGAGAATCTGGTTTGTAAATATTTCAAATACCCCCAAAGAAACCTTAAAGTATTTGCCTATTTCATTAGCCCTTTTTATTATAATGCCAATTGTTTCTGCTAATATATCATGGTTTAGAGCAATTCTTGTTGCTGAAAGAAAAACTACTAGTTTAACTTATGGAGTATTTGTAAATGTTGGGACTTTGCTATCAATAATTTATTTTGTTCCAGTATTTGTTGAAATTCCAGGTGTTTATCTGGCTTCAATAGCATATATTTTATCATATACTTTTGAATCATTGTTTTTGTTCTATCGATCAAGAAAATTAAAAATAGGGATTGTTACTTCTTAGATGTTGTAGATAACTCCATTAACTAATAAGATTAATTTGGCTTTATTATTGAAAGATTTAACTGTTGCTTCAATTTGTTTATAACAGAGATTTATATTTTTACTTTGTAAAATCTCTTTAGAATAATTAATATAAATGGCATTTTGGGTTTGAGTAGCGCCAATTAGTTTTGTATTAGATGGAATATAGCTAATATAAAAATGATTTAATACATCAAGAGAAGGAGGGTCTTTTAAAGCTTCAAAAGTATCATGAAGTTTGTCATAGGTAGAATAACTGTTAATTAAATATGAAGAAGGGTTTCCCTCAATATCAATATAGAAAATAGTTAGTTGTTCTTTCTTTTTTGCAATTAATTTCTCATTTTGTTGACCAATAATTTCTTTCATTCCAGATTCGTTAATAGCTTTATTAACTCTAGGAATGAAAATAAATAACTCTACAGATGAGAGTATTAAAAAGGTAATAAGAATAATAAAAAAGTTTTTTTTCTTCCTTTTTGAAATTAAATTGCTCATAACTTCATATTATAATATATCTTATTATTATTCGACACTTTACAATGCTTTAATTTGGCTTTAAAATATAATCATATGAGAATTATTAATGGTATTCCAGCTTCTGGCGGATTCGCTGATGGTAAAGCCTTGCTTTATAGTCATCATCATTTTGAAGCCGTAAAAGAAAAGATAGATCCAGATAATGTTGATAAAGAATTATTGGCACTGGATAATGCATTTAAAATCTGTATCACAAATACAGAAAAGCTTCTTGAATCTTTTAAAGATCCAGAACAAGCTGCAATAGTTGAAACTCACCTCATCATGTTGCAAGATCCTGAATATGTTGAAGAAATTAAAGATTCTATTTCAATTAGATTTTTAAATGCATGTTGGGCGATTGAAAGTGTAACTTCAGGCTTGGTTGCAACATTGCAAGCAAGTGATGTAGAAATGATTAGAGACAGAGCAATCGACTTCATTGAAATCAGTGAGTTGGTTATTGGTGAACTATCAAATGTTAAACGGCCAGATATTAGTGTTCTTGATGAAGATGTGGTTTTAATAGCAGATTCTTTAATGCCAACAGAAATGCTTACCTTAGATAGAAAGCATATTAAGGCCATTGGTCTAGATACAGGTGGAAGAACTTCTCATGTTGCAATTTTTGCAAGAAGTTTTAATATTCCAACTATTATAGGTTTAGGCTCTGCTACAAATAAGACCCATAACGGGGATGAAGTTTTAGTAAATGGAAATTCCGGTCGTATTACTATTCGTCCAGAGTGGAATGTTTCAAAAGAATTCTCTGTTATGAGAGATATTTATCAAACTCATGTTGATGAATTAAAGGATATAGCCTCTCTTCCTTCCGTTACTCTTGATGGTCGATTATTTGAATTAAAAGCTAATATAGAAACAGCTGATGAAATTCCTGGAGCTATTACTAATGGAGCCAATGGTATCGGATTATTCCGATCAGAATTCCTTTACATGCAAAAAACTGGAGCACCTCCTACAGAGGAAGAACAATTCCAAGCTTATAAAAAAGTATTAGAGGCCATGGATAATCGTCCTGTGACAATAAGGACAATTGATGTTGGAGGAGATAAAGCTGTAAAAGGAATGGGAATTTCAGAAGATAACCCTATTTTAGGCTGGAGAGCTGTTCGGTTCTGTCTTGAAAGAAAAGATATCTTCAGAATACAGCTTAGAGCGTTATTAAGGTCTTCCCTTTATGGTAAACTTCATATAATGTTCCCTATGATTAGTGGTAATGATGAGCTAGATAGTGTACTCTTCATTCTTGAACAAGTAAAGCAGGAATTACGTTCTGCAAAAATTCCATTTGATGAAAATGTTAAAGTTGGGACTATGATTGAAGTTCCTTCTGCTGCTCTCATTTCTGACCATTTGGCAAAAAAGGTCGACTTCTTTTCAATAGGAACAAACGACCTAATACAATATACAATCGCAGTAGATAGGGGAAATGAAAAAATAGCCTATCTATATCAACCTTTTCATCCAGGTGTGCTTAGATTAATTAAACTTGTAATTGATAATGCACATGCTGCAAATATTCCAATTGGAATGTGTGGTGAGATGGCAGGGGATCCATTTTCAGCTGTGCTTTTAGCCGGTTTAGGATTGGATGAATTTAGCATGAGTCCTTCTGCACTTCTTGAAGTCAGAAAGATTCTTAGAGAAATAAGCTATAAAGAAGCTCAAGAATTTGCAGCTCATTGTTTAACTTACGACTCATCGAAAAAAATAGATAAATACATAAGGGAGTGGATGCATGACCGATTCGATCATATCCCAACCATCGGATAACAAAAGAATGCCAATTGTAACAATTATTGGCAGACCTAACGTAGGTAAATCAACATTATTTAATCGTCTTATTGGCAAAAGACTAGCTATTACAGACCCAACACCGGGTGTAACAAGAGATCCAATTCCTCAAAGATGTTTAATAGGTAATCACTTTATTACATTAATAGACAGTGGTGGTGTTAAACAAGAACTTGAAGGACTTGATGAGCTTGTTACAAAAAAGAGTCTTTCATTAATAGCTAAAAGTGATATTGTTCTTTTCATGCTTGATTGTATGGAAATTACAGCAGAAGACGAAATTCTTATTAAATATTTACGTCCATATACTGATAGAGTATTATTAGTTGTTAACAAAATTGATACCCCAGCAAGAGAAGATCTTCTTTGGGATTATTATAAATTTGGTTATCAGCGAGTTATTGGTATTAGTGCTGAACATGGTAATAATATTGGTGAATTAGAAGATACTTTACTAGGTTTATTAGAATTAGAGCAATTAGATGAACCTGAAGAAGAGCCAGAAACAGTAAAAATTGCTATTTTAGGAAAACCTAATACTGGTAAAAGTACATTAACTAACTTATTAGTTGGTGATGAGGTATCTATTGTTAGTGAGATTGCAGGAACAACTCGTGATGTTGTTCGTGGAGCCTTCTCTTTCAAAGGAACTGATTTTACTGTGCTAGATACTGCAGGTATTCGTCGTAAATCAAGAGTTGGTGAAGATGTTGAATACTACAGTGTTAATAGAGCAATTAAGACTATTGATGAAGCAGATGTAGTTGTACTTATGATAGATAGTGGAATAGGTTTAAGTGATCAAGATAAAAAGATTGCTAATTTAATTGTACGTCGTGGTAAAGGTATTGTAATGGTTATCAATAAAATTGATGAACTAGAAGGCCTTGAAAACGAAGTAAATGCAATTAAAGATAAAATTAGATTTTTCTTTCCAATCTTATCATTTGCTCCAATTTGTGCTATTTCTGCACTTGAAGGACAAGGCATTTCAGCAATGCTTACTACAGTTTGGGGTGTATGGAAACAACTTAATAAGAGAATTGGCACTTCCAATATTAATGATGCATTAAAAGATTGGACTGAAAGCTTTACTCCCCCTCGTGGTAGTTTAGGCCATTTTAAAGTTATGTATGGAACTCAGGTAAGTATTACACCTGTAAGATTTTTGTTCTTTGTAAATAGAATTAAAGATTTCCCAGAAATCTATGAAAAATATTTAAAAAACTGTATTAGAAAAGACTTGGGATTCGCAAACATTCCTATTGAAATTAGTCTTAGAGAAAGAAAACGTAATGCTTCCTTAAATGCTAAGGGTGATAAACCACTTCTTTCTAAATATGGTGAAGACAAAGATAAAGAGCCTGTAAAACATACTCCTGGTAAAGCTCATGTAAAGAAAAAGAATAATAAACCAGGTAACGTTGCTTCTCTAGATAAGAGAATTAAACAAGTTAGAAAGAATGCAAAAAATTCTAAAACTAAAAAGCGATAAATATGAGTTTTGTTAGTGAAAACAATATAAAAGCTTTTTGTCTTGATGTAGACGGAACACTTTATTCACGTCGTCAAATGAATGTTCGATTATTTCGAACAGCTTTTCCCTTATTATCGATTGGATTAAAATTTAACGGCGTGCGTAAAGAATATCGAAAAACACAAGAGAGTGATCCTCCAAAGGAAAATTCTCGCAGAGGATTGCTTGTAAAGCAGGCTTCTTTGTTTCTCAACGGTAGTGAAGATAAAAAAGCTATTGAAGTTATGATAAATAAAGTAGATAAACAGTTTTATCAGGCATGGGCAAAAAGTTTTTTAAGTATAAAAGCATTTCCAAATATGGTAGAAACCTTGACAATGGCTAAAAAGCAAGGAATTAAGATAGCTGTTCTTAGTGACTTTCCTCTTGAAAAAAAACTTGAAACTTTAGGTATTGCTCATTTAGTTGATTTTGCATTAAGCAGTGAAGATACGGGGTATTTAAAGCCTTGTAATTTAGCTTTTGATGTTTTATGTAAAGGCATTGGCGAAAAGCCAGAGAATTGTTTGTATTTTGGTGATAGCTATGATAAGGATATTATTGGTGGATCTGGATTTAATATGAAAACTTTATTCATCAACAAAACCTCCCATAAAGAAATATTTCCAAAAGCAAGTATTATTTGTGAAAGTTGGCAAAGTGTGATTGATTTAGTATTAAGGTAGGTAATTGAATATGAGTCTATTTGAATTGTATCCATTAATTTTGTTTGCATTTTCAATTATTTTTATGATTGTTCTTCACATTCAAAAAAGCCACAAATTAAATTTAAACGAAGTAAAAAAAACAATTCGTGAGGAATCTGATAAAGCAATTAAAAAAGTTGATCAAAAAGTAGTTGAAACAGAAGAAATTGTTAATATCAAAAAAGTTGAAGCGGAAGAAACTTGTTCAAAAGTTAATTCAAGAATTCAAGAGTTAAAAGCTGATAGTGAAGAACTAGATCAATTGAGAGACGCTCTTTATACCTATAGAAATATGTTAGCTCAATTAAATGTTGCAACTGATCAGACACATAGCTACATCATTCAAATTAATGATGATGCTATTAAACTTCAAAATTTAGAAATATTAATTGATAAACAAGAAACTAAGACTTATGAAATACTAAATTCTTTTGATATTGGTATTAAAGAACAGGAATTTCAACTTCAAAATCTTGAAACTGAATTACACAATCAAACCGAAACAGCAATTAACGAAATCCTTAAATCTCGTGATGATTCTCTATCACGTATAAGTGATCAAATTGAGAAATATCAAAGTTTATTTGATACATGTAATCAAATTCAACTAAAACATGATGTAATTTTAAAAGAATTGCTTAATCAACAAAATGTTTATGAAACTAAAATTGTTAATATAAATAAAGAATTTAATAATAGAGTTACAATTATGGAAACTAATACTAAGTCTAATTTAGATAAATATTTAGCTCAGATTGAAATAACAGCGAATGATAAATTTTTTTCAATTGAAAAAGAAAATCTTAAAAGTTTTGAAAATTCTTTAAAAAATAAAAAAGAAGAAACTCTTTTGAATTTTGATAGAGTATTACAATCATCGGTAAAAATTATCAATGAATATAATAATACTGTCCAATTGCCATCTAAAGCTTTTATAAATAATCAAAGTATTGATTGTGAAACTAATAAATTAAAAGAAGTAGAAACGCTCAGTCTTTTAGATAAAAATGACGAAACTGCTTTTATAGAAAATATTAATTTTAAAAATAAAAAAAATTCTAATTTGGTAAAAAATTATAATAATAAAAATATGAAAAAGGACTCTTTTTGTCTTGTTGATATTTTAGAGTTAGAGCCAAATCTTGAAGAAGTAATTAAAAAAGAACACGATAGTGAAAAGTTATATGAATTTGAATATTTTAATACTACGGAGCTTGATAAAGTCGTGGGAAAACATTCCGTTATAGAAGAACTTAATTTGGATCAGTTAGAAAAAATTGAATCACTTCCTAATAGTTACAATGAACCTGTTGAGGAAGTAGTTATTGGAGAGCCTGTAAACGATCTTAAAAATTATCAATTTTCAGAACAGAAAGAAGAGTATTTGAATTCTGATATTGAAGAAATAGATAGACAAATTATTAAATTTAATGGAACGGGCTTTGGAACACTTTTGAATTCATACGGAACTAATAAAAAGCAGATTAATAAAAATGAAAGCACAAATAGTGAGCCTAAATTATTTAAACCTGGATCTATTTTAGAGAAGCTTGTAGAAAAGGGTGAAAAATCTGATAAAAAAGAATCTGTGTTTAATTCAAGTGATGATAAATATGAGGATTATAAGCAAAAAACCATTTGTGAGATTGAAAATCCTTCAAAAAACACAACTTTTGAGCCAATCGGAGAAGAAGAAGTAATTTTATTAGATTAAGTGCTAAATATACTTGACGAATGAAATTGCTCTTATTATTTTATATTCAAGTCGTTAAGACTTCCAAAAATAAAAAAAAGTATAACTCAACTATTTATAGCCTTTTTTGGATATTATTGGTTGGGTATATTTTTGATTAATCAGGGAAAGAGGAATATGAGTAGTAAATCAAAAAAGAAAGCTAAAGAAACACTTGAAGAAGTGACTGGTGAAGAAGTAACAATTGAAAGAGTAGTCGATGAAGACCTAGTTAAGGAAGCTGCTAAACAGGAAGAAATTAAACTGGAAGGTCCTGCTAAAGAAGAACCAAAGGCTCCGGAACTTACTCCTTTAGAAGAAAAAGATTTTCAAATTGCTCAGTTACAAAAACAACTTGAAGAAGCTAGATCTTTTGCTGATCAATGTAAAATGGATATGATTAGAAAACAAGCAGATCTTGATAATTACAGAAAGCGATTAGTACGTGAAAAAGAAACACATGCACGTTTTGCTAATGAAGGTATTATTAAAGATTTATTAGATCCCTTAGATAATCTAGATAGAGCAATCACTTCTGCTGATGTATCAAAAGATTTTGATACAATTCACAATGGTGTAAAAATGGTAAATGATCAATTGCATATTATGCTTGATAAAAACTGGGGATTAAAAAAGATTGCATGTCAAGGTGAAGAATTTGATCCCGAACTACATGAAGCTTATATGATGGAACAAGGTGAAGATTATAATAAAGAAGTTGTAATTGATGAACTTGGTGCTGGCTATACTTTACATGATAGAGTTCTTAGACCTGCAAAAGTTAAAGTTGGTAAGCCTCTTTAGTTGACGATTCAAAAAAGTATTATTATTTTTAATATGTAATGAAAAAAAATAGAAAATAAATTTAAACAGGAGAAATATATTATGGGAAGAATAATTGGTATTGATTTAGGTACAACAAACAGTTGTGTTGCAGTAATGGAAGGCAATGAACCAATGGTTATTGCAAATTCTGAAGGTCAAAGAACAACTCCTTCAATTGTTGGTTATACAGCAAAAGGTGATCGTTTAGTTGGACAACCTGCAAAAAACCAAATTGTAACAAATCCAGAGAATACTATATCTTCAATTAAAAGATTCATGGGACGTAAATTTAATGAAGTTCCAAATGAATTATCATTGATTCCATATAGTGTCAAATCAGGAAACGGCGGAGTTATTAAAGTAGATATCCGTGGTAAAGAATATTCACCTCAAGAAATTTCAGCAGCAATACTTCAGAAAATGAAAAAAACAGCAGAAGATTATCTTGGTGAAACTGTAACAGAAGCTGTTGTAACAGTTCCTGCATACTTTAATGATGCACAAAGACAAGCTACAAAAGATGCTGGAAAAATAGCAGGATTAGACGTTAAACGTATTGTTAACGAACCTACAGCTGCTGCATTAGCATATGGCTTTGGTAAAGGTAATAATTCAAAAGATGAAAAAATTGCTGTATATGATTTAGGTGGTGGTACATTTGATATTTCTATTCTAGAATTAGGCGATGGCGTATTTGAAGTTAAATCAACAAACGGTGATACTCACTTAGGTGGTGATAACTTTGACCATGTAATTATTGAATGGATGATTGAATCTTTCAAGAAAGAAACTGGCGTTGATTTAAAGAGTGATAATATGGCTCTTCAAAGATTAAAAGAAGCTGCTGAAAAGGCTAAGATAGAATTATCTAACTCTAACAACACGGATATTAATCTACCATTCATAACAGCTGATGCAACTGGTCCTAAACATTTACAAATGAGTTTAACTCGTGCTCGTTTTGAACAGATGATTAAACCTTTAGTAGAGCGTACTAAACAACCTTGTATTGATGCTTTAAAAGATTCTGGTTTATCTGCAAGTGATATCGATGAAGTTATCTTAGTTGGTGGTTCATCTCGTATTCCTTGTGTACAAGAGGCTGTAAAAGCAATTTTCAAGAAAGAACCTCACAAAGGTGTTAATCCTGATGAAGTTGTAGCAATGGGTGCAGCTATTCAAGGTGGTATCTTAGGTGGTGATGTTAAAGATGTACTTCTATTAGATGTAACTCCTTTATCATTAGGTATTGAGACTCTTGGTGGTGTAAGTACTAAATTAATCGAAAGAAACACAACTATCCCAACAAGAAAATCACAAATTTTCTCAACTGCTGCCGATAGTCAAACAGCTGTATCAATTCACGTATTACAAGGTGAAAGAGAAATGGCTTCACAAAACAGAACTTTAGGTAATTTCGACTTAGTTGGTATCCCTTCAGCTCCTCGTGGTGTTCCTCAAATTGAAGTTACTTTTGATATTGATGCTAATGGTATTGTTCATGTATCCGCTAAAGATCTTGGTACTGGTAAAGAACAAAAAATTAGAATTGAGACTTCCGCTGGCTTAAGTGAAGCTGATATTGATAAAATGGTTAGTGAAGCAGAAACTAATGCTGAAGATGATAAGAAAGAAAGAGCAAAGATTGATGCAAGAAATGAAGCAGATGGCTTAGCTTATTCAACTGAAAAATCATTAAAAGATTATGGTGATAAAGTTTCAGCTGAAGATAAGAGCGCTATTGAAGCTGCTCTTGCAGAAGTTAAAACTGTTCTTGCTGATGCTAGTTCAACAACTGAAGAAATTAAAGAAAAGAGTGATATTTTACAACAAGCAGCTTATAAATTAGCTGAAGAAGTTTATAAAGATACAAACACACAAGGAAATCCTGGTGAAGGCCAACAAGGTTCACAAGGACCTACTGGTGCTCCAAATGATGCTCATAGTAACACAAATGCAAATTCTGGTAACAGTAGTGATGCATCCGGTGCTGAAGATGCAGACTTTGAAGTTGTAGATTAATAGGCAAAAGATATTATCTAGAAACACATCATGCCTATAGCATGGTGTGTTTTAAAGATTAAATGATTTAAGGAAATTATTGTGGCAAAACGTGATTATTATGAAGTATTAGGTGTCTCTAAACAGGCTATCACAGCAGAAATAAAAAAGGCATATAGAAAATTAGCTATAGCCAATCATCCTGACAAAAATCCAGGAGATAAATCTGCTGAGGACCGTTTTAAAGAGGCTACCGAAGCTTATGAAGTATTAAGTGATGACAAAAAACGTTCAACTTACGATCAATTTGGTTTTGCTGGAATTGATGGAATGGCTGGTGGACATGACTATTCACATGTTTATAGTGATTTTAGCGATATCTTTGGCGGAGGTGGTGGAGGATTTGAAGACATATTCTCCTCTTTCTTTGGCGGAGGTGGCGGACAAAGTCGTGGAAGAAGTAGTGGACCATCTGTTGGTTCTTCTTTGCGTTATGATGTTAGTCTTTCCTTTGAAGAAGCAGCTTTCGGTAAGAAAATAGATGTAAATTATCCTCATCAAATAGCTTGTCATACCTGTAGTGGTTCTGGTTCTAAAACAGGAGGAACGAAAGTTTGTCCACAATGTAATGGAACTGGTCAAGTTAGACGAAATAGCGGATTCTTTGCTGTAGCATCTACCTGTACTAATTGTAATGGTACTGGTCGGGTTGTTGAAAATCCTTGTGATGATTGTCATGGAACTGGTACAATTAGAAAACAACAAAAACTAAAAGTTTCTATTCCAGCTGGAGTAGATGATGGTTCTCGTGTTGTCTTAAAAGGTATGGGAGATTCAGGTCCTAATGGAGGACCTTCAGGTGATTTATATGTATATGTAAATGTTAAACCACATAAATTCTTTATACGACATAACTTTGATGTTTATATTCAGATTTCAATTAATGTTACACAAGCAGCTCTTGGTGCTGAAATAAGTGTACCTACAATTGATGATAAGATTGCTAAAGTTAAAGTTCCCTCAGGAACTCAAAATGCTAAGATATTAAGAGTTAAAGGTTGTGGAATTCCAATGGATAGAGAAGCTTCTAGACGAGGTGATATGTATGTTAAAATACAAGTTGATATTCCAACTCATTTGAGTTTAAAAGCAAAAAGTGCTATGAAAGAACTATCTAAACAGTTAGGTGATAATGATGTTCCTAAGCCTGTAACATTTCAGGGTTAATTTGTAGTAATTAATATATAATTAGGGCTGACATAATAATTTATCCTTGATGATAATGTTATTATGCCAGCTTTCTTATTGACTTATATTTTTTTATAGGTATAGTGTCATTGTAGGAGTAAATAAATGGGTGAAAAGATTTATGGCTATCATGCCATTGAAGAAGGGCTAAAAATAGCTCCAGCAGGATCTACTTTATTTCTTTGTCGTGGTAAAGATAAAAATCAAGATATAGAAAGAGTAGCACGTTTTACAGGTAAAGTAGCGGTTAAGAAAATATCATTAAGTGAGATGGATAAGTTAATGCCAGGAGTAGATCACAGAGGTGCAATTTTAGACCTTGGTGGTTCAAAAAAGAAAGATGGCAGTGTTACAAGAAGAGTTAATACAACTTCGGTTGGTACTTTTATTGAAAACTTAAAAGATGATGAAAATTATCTTGTTCTTATTTTAGACGGTATTACAGATCCACACAACCTTGGAGCAATTCTGCGTTCATGTGATCAATTTTCAGTTGATTTAGTTATTATCCCTGAAAGAAGATCCGTACAAGCAAACGAAACAGTAATTAAGATTTCTAGTGGTGCAGCTCAATATGTACCTCTAGCTCCCGTTATTAACGTAAATAGAGAAATTGATTTATTAAAAGAAAATGGCTTCTGGATATATGGTGCTGATATGAATGGTGATAGTTCATACCTATCTAAATTTTCTAACAGAAGTGTTATAATAATGGGTAATGAAGGAAGTGGTATTTCACGTCTTTCCCGTGAAAAATGTGACTTTGTAACATCTATTCCAATGACTGGTCATATTGACAGTTTAAACGTTAGTGTAGCAGCTGGTATTCTTCTTTATGAAGTTAGAAGAAACATAAAAAGCAAATAGTATAACAAAATAGAATATTAATTTATGTTAACAATGAGTTCCTTTTTAATTTAATTAGGAGCTCGTTTTACTTTTAATTAAATAAGAATTTATTTACTTAATTCAAATAGATAAAGCGAATTAAAATTGTACTGTCCAAATAAAATAATGATTTTTCCAATTTAAATAATGTTGTCCAAATCCAAAATAATAATGTCTATTCATAAAAATTACACTGTCTTTTTTAAAATGGAAAACTGTCCAGAATTAAGCATATACTGTATAAAATATTGGAACAATACTGAAATTAAGAGTTTTAATGGATATTAGTTTAAAATTCTTAACTACTGTGTGCAATAAAGAATTTAAATATAAATAATATTAGCAAAATTATGGATAAAAATTGTATATATATGCAATTTTTGGATATAAACCTTGATTTTTGATTATGTCTATGTTAGGATTAATTTATAAAATATAACGGAAATTGGAAAAAGCTATTTTCATCTCTATTTGATTTTCAAGCAGTATGCTTATCTATTTTTTACTTGTACTCTTGTTTTTTAGAAATTGGATTTTTTCTCCACTATTTTAAGTATTTATGGGGCTATATTGTTTCGTCATCTTTATAGCCCCTTTTCTATGTCCCAAATATATTAATAAATAGAATGCTTTTCGTTTTTAAATAATACCTTTTACATAAATCTTTTATTTGACAAAAAATAGTATTTATTTTTATCTTCCTTCATAAAATATTTCTAGAAACGCTTAATTGGAATCTTGAAAATGAAAAATTGTTAGTTCAAAAACTCTTTAAATACCTGTCTCTTTTATTAGGGGATTAAAGAGTTTTCTATTTAATATTAATTCATTCCGTCATTGCATAAAGTCTTTAGTAATCAACAATATTTTTAGATTTATATAATTAGAATTTTTCAAAATGTTATTTCCATTGATGGTTTTCGTTAATTCCAATTCTACAAAAAATATAGTTTCATAGAAGAATTAATATATAATTTGATAGAATTTGTATTCAAAATGTTATCTTTTTTTAGGATAATATATAACAAATT